>JBFJWO010000332.1:0-6078 GCA_041623575.1 Gammaproteobacteria bacterium | reverse complement strand
TGGTGCACATCGACCCGCTGGGCCTGATCATGGTGATGGTCGTCGGCTTCGGCTACGCGCGCCCGGTGCCGGTCGACCCGCGCAACTTCCGCAACCCGCGCGCCGACCTGTTCGTCGCCGCGGCCGGCCCGGCGATGAACCTCGTGCTCGCCTTCCTCACGGTCAACCTGTTCCTGGCCGGGCTGGCGACGGGCTACTTCAGCGAGGCGGGCCCGCGCCTGTTCTTTCTGTACCTGGCGCAGATCAACCTGCTGCTGATGCTGTTCAACCTGATCCCGCTGGGTGCGCTGGACGGGCACTACATCCTGCCGCATTTCCTGCCGCGCGAACTCGCCTACCGCTACCGGGTGATCAACGCCCGCTACGGCAACTACGCGCTGCTCGCGCTGATCGCGCTCAGCCTGATGGGCGTGCCGGTGTTCCAGCACCTGATGGCGTTCAGCGGAGCGCTGCTGCCCTGGATCGTGGTGGTGTGAGCCGAGCGCTGTACCCGCTGCAGCGGTGCCGCCGTGACGCTGGCCGTGTTCGATCTTTCGGGCGTGCCGCTCTGAGGGTCGCGTCGCCGGCGCGCGCTCAACGCCCACTCGCCGTGGCGACCGGTTGCGGCGCCGCTTTCGTGCCCGAGAGGCGCTCGCGAACGTTCTCGTAGACCGACAGCATCGCCGGCAGCACCAGCAGGATCAGCACCGTCGCGAAGCCGAGCCCGAAGGCGATGGAGGTCGCCATCGGGATCAGGAACTGCGCCTGGCGCGAGGTCTCGAACAGCAGCGGCGTGAGCCCGGCGATGGTGGTGAGCGAGGTCAGCAGCACCGCGCGCAGGCGCTGACAGGACGCTTCGACGAGTGCCTTGTCGGCGGCGAGCCCTTCGGCGCGCAGCCGCTTGTAAAAAGTCACCAGGATGATGCTGTTGTTGACCACGATCCCGGACAGGCCGAAGAACCCGAACAGCGACAGCAGGGTGAGGTTCATGCCGAGCGCCCAGTGGCCGAGGATGGCGCCGGTGAGGCCGAGCGGGATGGCGGTCATCACCAGCAGCGGCCAGCCGTAGGAGGAGAACACCCAGGCCAGCACCAGGTAGATGAACAGTAATCCGAGCAGCGCCCCGGTGCGCATGTCGCCCAGCGTCTGGCGCTGGCGCTTGGAGCGGCCCTCGAGCGTGTAACCCAGGTCGTAGCGGCTGGCGAGTTCCGGCAGGGTGCTCGCCAGCAAGCCGTCCTCGATGCGCTGCGCGTTGTTCAGCGTCTCGTCGACCTCGGCCGAGACGCCGACCGCGAGCCGCCCGCCGGCGTGGCGCAGGGTCTCGAAGCCCTGCTTGTGCGACCACTCGGCGACGCTCGCGAGCGGCGCGAAGCTGCCGTCCGGCAGGCGGATGGGGAGTTCGTCGAGGCTGCCGAGGCGCCGCTGCTGCTCGACGGGCAGCTCGATGCGCACGTCGACTTCGTCGGCGCCGTCCTGGAAGCGCTGCACGAGCGCGCCTTCGTAGGCCGTTCGCAGCTGCCGGCCGAGCGAGCTGATGGTGAGCCCCAGCGCCTCGCCGGCCGGGCTCAGCGAGTAGATCAGCTGCTCGCGGCCGTAGGGCAGGTCGTCGTCGACCGCGCCGACGCCGGGGATCGACTTGAGCGCCTCGGCGAGCTCGAGCGCGGCGAGCTTGACCTGGCGCGGATCGTCGCCCAGCAGGCGGATGTCGAGGTCGCGGCCGTGCGGCCCGCCCCGGCGTGCCGCGATGGTCAGGTTCTCTATGCCCGCCACGGGCTGTACCCGCTTGCGCCACTCGCGCACGAACGCCGCGTTGGTCGTCACCCGCGAATCGGGCGCGGTGAGCTCGACGTAGACCGAGCCGATGCGCGAGCCGCTGCCGCCGCGCCCGCTCGATGCCCCGTGCACAAGGTAGTGGGTCTCGACGATGTCCTCCCCGATCGCCTCCAGGGCGCCGAGCAGCCCGCGCTCGATGTGCGCGAGGTAGGCGTCGACGCGCTCGCGCGCGGTGCCGGCGACGAAGCGCACGTTGGCGTAGACCGTCGTCGTCTCGGGCGACGGAAAGAACACCCAGCTCAGGCGCCCGCCGGCGACCAGGCCGATCGACAGCACCAGCGCGGCGACGGCGCCGGCGATGGTCGTCCAGCGATAGTCGATGGCCGCGCTCACCAGGGGCCGGAACAGCCGCTCGCGGAACCACGCGAAAGCGTCGTCGAGCGAGCGGCGGATACGGGTGCGCCGTGCGCGGTGCGCGCCGCGAAAAGCGTGGCGCAGGTGCCCGGGCAGGATCAGGAACGATTCGATGAGCGAGGCGACGATGACGCTCACGATCACCATCGGGATGGCGATCAGGAAATTGCCGATGCGCCCGCCGACCAGCATCAGCGGCAGGAAGGCGGCGATGGTGGTCAGCGAGGCGGCCATGACCGGCGCCAGCATGCGCCGCGCCCCGCCTTCGGCCGCCTGCAGGGCATCCTCGCCCTGGTCGAAGTGCACCTGCGCGTCTTCGCCCACCACGATGGCGTCGTCGACGATGATGCCGAGCGCCATGATCAGCGCGAACAGGCTGATCATGTTGATGCTGCCGCCGCTGAGGTAGAGCACCGCCAGGGTCGCCATGAACGACACCGGGATACCGACCGCCACCCAAAACGCCACCCGTCCGGAGAGAAACAGGAACAGCGTCAGCAGCACCAGCGCCAGTCCGCCCGCGCCGTTGTTCACCAGCACCCCGATGCGCTGCTTGATGAGCTGCCAGCGTTCGCTGAACAGCTGCACGTTCACGCCGGGCGGCAGGGTCGGCAGGGTGGCGTCCAGCCACGCCCGCAGCGTCTCGGCCGAGCGCAGCGAATCGCCGCCCTCGGCACGGCGCAGCACCAGCACCAGCGCACGCTTGCCGCCCACGGTGATGTAGGACTCGCGGTCCTTCGGCTCGCGCGTGACGCGGGCGATGTCGCCGAGGTCGATCCGGGTGTTGCCGTCGCCCACCACGGTCAGGGCTTCGAAGCTGGCCGGCGCGCGGCGTTGATCGAGGCTGCGCAGCTCGCGTGTGCCGTCGCGCTCGCCCATCAACCCGGCCGGCAGGTCGCGACTCAGCTCGCCGATGCGCCGGCCGATGTCGTCGAGGCCGAGCCCGAGGCGCTGCAGGCTGACCGGGTCGACGGCGATGCGCACCGCCTCCTCGGGCAGCCCTTCGATGTCCACCCGGTCGATCCCGGCATCGAGCAGCCCGCGCTCGAAACGCCGCCCGAGCTTGCGCAGCTCGCCGAAATCGTCCGGGCCGCTGACCAGCAACCGGGCCACCGACTCGTAGCGCGTTGCGCGCACGACGTTGGTCTCCTCGGCGTCGTCCGGGCGGTTGGTGAAGTTGTCGACTTCGCGCCGGACCTCGTCGAGCGCCAGCACGATGTCGGTGCCCTCGGCGAACTCGAGGGTGATCGAGGACACGCCCGGCGCCGAGGTCGACGTCATCTCGACCAGCGCGTCGACGTTGCGCAGGCGCTGTTCCAGCGGTGTGGTGAGGGCGTTCTCCACGTCCTCCGCCCCGGCCCCCGGCCAGGGCGTTCGCACCGACAGCGTCTCGAGCTCGAAGCTCGGGAAGAACTGGACGTTCAGCAGCTTCAGCGCGAGCGCGCCGGCCAGCAGCATGATCACCATCAGCAGGTTGCAGGCGACGCCGTGGCGGACGAACGCCCCCAGCAGGTCGTTGCGCGGCGACGCGCTCACGACTCACCGCTGGCGCGTTCGCCCGCGCCGCTGCGAGCGGGCCGCACCTTGAGGCCGCTGACCGCGTTCGGCAGGTGCGTGACGACGATCTCGTCGCCGCTCGCGATCTCGGGGCTGCGCACCAGCAGCGCCTCGTCGCCGGCCTCGTCGACGAAGCTGCCGACCACCTGGACGTCGATGCCGAACATGCGCTCGCCGCGCAGCAGGTACAGCCGGGCGTTGCCGTAGACGGCCTGGAACGGGACCGCGATCAGGCCGTCCTGCGCGGGTCGCTGCAGGCGCAGCTCGATCAGGTTGCCGGGACGCAGCGCCGCGCCGGCGGCGTCGACGCGGAAGAACCCGTCGATGCCGTTGGCCTCGGCGTGCCCGGCGAGGCGCACCAGGGTCAGGGCCAGCGGCGCGCCCGCCCGCACCGTGCGGGCCTCGAGTCGGCGGCCGGCGTCGAGCGCCGCCTGGATCTCGTCCTGGTAGCGCGCCGGGATCCGGGCGCGGACCTCGAGGTCGTCCAGCGGGTAGAGCGAGAGCAGCGGTTGCGAGGTCTGCACCCGGTCGCCGCCGGCGACGTGCACCTCGCCCACCACCGCGTCGAAGGGTGCGCTGACACGGCTGCGGTCGAGCGCGAGGCGCGCTTGCGCGAGGTCGGCCTCGGCGCGTTGCAGGCGTGCCTGCAACTGCGCGAGGCGCGCGGCATGCGTGTCGACCGCGAGCTGGCGCGTGTTGAGCGCCAGTTGCTGGCGCACCAGCCCCTGCTCGGCGTCTTCCAGCGTGGACTCCGAGGCCAGTCGCTGGCGCTGCATCTGGCGGGCGCGGGCGACGCTGCGCCGGGCGAGTTCGAGCAGCCGCTGCTCCTCGGCCAGCGCGCGGGCGTCCGCCGCCGCGGTGAGTTCGCTGTTGTCGATCTGCGCGCGCAGGTCGGCCACGTCGGCGCGGGCCTGGGCCGCCGCGGGTTCGAAGTCGCGCGGATCGAGTGCCACCAGCAGGTCGCCCTCGCGCACGCGTTGGCCGTCGCGCACGCGCACTGTCTCGACCACGCCCGGGCCGGGCGCTGCGGGCTGCAGCGACGCCGGGGCCTCGACCCGCCCGTAGAGCTTCACGCTCGGGGCGTGGCGCGCCGGAAGGGCCGGTGTGACGTCCACCACCCAGGTCTTCTCCCGCGGTTGCGGCCGCGGCTGCTCGGGCTTGCTGGCCCTGAGGTAGTCGAAGCCCGCGACGGCGCCGCCGAGGATCACGACGGGCAGGACGAATTTGAAGAGGTTCGCGACAGCCATGGCTCGGTCCGTTTCGCCCCCGGGGGGCGGGCGCCCGGCGTGCGGACGCCCGCCGCCCGCTACGAACCCGCGATTCTACCCCAGCGCGCCCGTTCGCCCGGCCTCGGCGGCGGGCGGTTTGTAACAGTGTGTAACCCCGGGCGCCGTGCTGCTCTCACAGCCCGTGCAGGGTCTCCCTGATCAGCATGTCCACCACTTCGCGTGCGGCTTCCTGGTGGCTGGCGCCCTCGTCGATGGCTGCGTAGTACACCCGCACCTGCCAGTGAGCGCTGGTCCCGCGCCTGAGGATCTTGCGCGCGTGCTCGATCTGCGTGACGCAGTCGAAGTGCTCGGCGTCCTCGCGAATCAGGCCCAGCATCTCCTCGAGGAGATCGGCGAACGGCACGACCTCGCCGCGCCCGAAATCCACCAGCCCCTGGTCGATGCCATAGCGCTGGGCGCGCCAGCGGTTCTCGTTCACCAGGTAGCGCGAGTACATGCGCCAGCGCTGGTTCTTGACCTTCAGCCGGTAGAGCATGCGCAGCCAGCAGCGGTACAGCGCGGCGATGCAGATGGCGTCGTTCAGACGCGTGCACAGGTCGGCGATGCGCATCTCGAGCGTCGGGAAACGGTGGCTCGGGCGGATGTCCCACCAGATCTTGGTGCTGTCCTCGATCAGCCCCGCGTGCACCATGACGTCGACCAGTCGCCGGTACTCGCCGTAGCTCACGAACTGCTCGGGCAGCCCGGTGCGGGGCAACTCGTTCCACACCGCGACGCGGTAGGACTTTAGCCCGGTGTCCTCGCCCTTCCAGAACGGCGAGGACGTGCTGAGCGCCAGCAGGTGCGGCAGGATGTAGGCCGTCTGGTTCATCAGGTCGATGCGCAGGTCCTCGTCCTCGATCCCGACGTGCACGTGCATGCCGCTGATCATCAGCCTGCGTACCACGCCCTGCAGGTCGCGCTCGAGGCTCGCGTAGCGCTCCTTTGCCGTGCGCCGCTGCGTATCCCACGCGGTGAACGGATGGGTCGAGGCCGCGATGATGGCCATGCCGTGCTCTTTCGCGACCTGCGCCACCGTCTTGCGCAGTCGTGCGAGTTCCGCGCGGGCATCGGGCAGCGTGGTCAT
>JBFJWO010000331.1:0-6080 GCA_041623575.1 Gammaproteobacteria bacterium | reverse complement strand
TCACCTGCTGGTCGACGAGTACCAGGACACCAACAACGCCCAGTACGCGCTGGTGCGCGAACTGGTCGGGGAGCGCGGCTGTCTCACGGTCGTCGGCGACGACGACCAGTCGATCTACGCCTGGCGCGGCGCGCGCCCGGAGAACCTGCAGCGGCTGGCCGGCGATTTCCAGAACCTCGAGATCATCAAGCTCGAGCAGAACTATCGCTCCACCGGGCGCATCCTGCGCGCCGCCAACACGCTGATCGGCAACAATCCCCACCTGTGGGAAAAGTCGTTGTGGAGCGCCATGGGACCGGGTGAGAAACCGCGCGTGCTGAGCTGTCGCGACGCCGACGACGAAGCCGAGCGCGTGGTCGCCGAGCTGATGACCCACCGCTTCCGCCACCGCACGCGCCACCGCGACTACGCCATCCTCTACCGGGGCAATCACCAGTCGCGGGGATTCGAGCGCGCGCTGCGCCTGCACGATATCCCCTACCAGGTCAGCGGCGGAACGGCGTTCTTCGAGCGCAGCGAGATCAAGGACGTGCTCGCCTACCTGCGCCTGCTGGTGAACCCGCTCGACGACGCGGCGTTCCTGCGCGTGTGCAACACCCCCCGGCGCGAGATCGGGCCGACCTCGGTGGAGCGCCTGGGCGCCTTCGCGCGCGAGCGGCGGCTCAGCCTCCTGCACGCGAGCGTCGACCCCGCGCTGTCCGGCGCTTTGCCGGGCCGCGCGGCACGCAACCTCGCGGATTTCGGCCACTGGGTGACGCTGCTCGCGGACAACGCCGAGCGCGGCGACCCGCTGGCCAACGTCGAGCAGTTGCTCGCCGACAGCGGCTACCGCGACTGGGTGAGCGACACCAGCGCCACCCCCAAAGCCGCCGAGACGCGGCTCGCCAACGTGCAGGAACTGCTCGAGTGGCTGGCGCGCCTCGCCCGCGACGGCGAGCAGCGTGAGCGCTCGCTGGCCGAGATGGTGGCGCACATCACGCTGCTCGATCGCCTCGACAACCAGCAGGACGCCGACGGCGCCGATGCCGTGCAACTGATGACCCTGCACGCGGCCAAGGGGCTCGAGTTCCCGTACGTGTTCATCACCGGCATGGAAGAGTCGTTGCTGCCGCACCACGCGAGCGACAGCGAGCAGGCGATCGTCGAGGAACGGCGCCTGGCCTACGTGGGTATCACCCGCGCGCAACGCGAGCTGACGTTCACCCTGACCAGGCAGCGCCAGCGCTTCGGCGAGTGGGTGCGTACCACGCCGAGCCGTTTTCTCGACGAGCTTCCCGCCGAGGACCTGCTGTGGGAGGGGCGCGAGACACTCAGCGCCGAGGAGCAGCAGGCGCGCGGCAAGGAGCACCTCGCCGGGCTGCGCGCACTGCTGTCGAACTCGTGAACGCGGTCCGCCAGGAGTTGCGGCGCCTGCAGGTGTTCGCGCGTGAGCACATCCCCGTGGCGGCCGCCATGCAGGTCGAGTTCCTCGCCTACGGCGCCGGCACCTTGACGTTGCGCGCGCCGCTGGCCCGCAACGTCAACCATCACGGCACCGCTTTCGGCGGCAGCCAGTACGCGTTGGCGGCGATCGGCGGTTGGGGTCTTGCCAAGCTGGCGCTGGCCGAAGCGGGGATGCGTGGCGATGCGGTGATCCACGACGCGCGCGCGACCTACCGCCAACCGGTCACCGCGGACCTGCTGCTCGAGTGCCGGGCGCTCGATGCCGGGCGTTGCATCGCCAACTGCCGCAAGCACGGTCGCGGCACGTTGCGCATCCGGGCCCGCATCGATACGGAGGCGGGCGCGGCGATGGTTTTCGAGGGCAAGTTCTTCGTGCGCCTCGGCGAGGGCGGCGACGGCTGACCCACCCGGTGCGCTCGCGCCGGCGGGGCTCAGAACCGCGCGGCGTTCAGCACCATGTGGGCATAGACCCCGGCGAAGTAGCCGATCGCGATCATCGGTGTCCACTTGAGATGCCCGAAGAACGTGTACTTGCCCCGCGCCTGACCCATCAGCGCCACGCCCGCGGCCGAGCCCACCGAGAGCATGCTGCCGCCGATGCCGGCGGTCAGGGTCACCAGCAGCCACTGCCCCTGCGACATCTGCGGGTCCATGGTCAGCACCGCGAACATCACCGGTATGTTGTCGAGCACGGCGGAGAGAAAGCCCACCAGCACGTTGGCCCTGGTGGCCCCCAGCTGCTCGTACATCAGCTCCGAGGTGAGCGCCAGGTAGCCCATGGTGGCCAGCGCGCCGACGCACAGGATGACGCCGTAGAAGAACAGCAACGTGTCCCACTCCGCGCGCCCGACCTTCTTGAACACGTCGAAACCGACGACCTCGTCGAGCTGCTCGGGCAGGTGATCGGTGCCGCCGTCGCGCGGGTCGCCCACGCGGTGGGTCTTCTTGAGGTAGTAGGCAAAGAATTGCAGGTACGCGAGCCCGGTCATCATGCCCACCACCGGCGGCAGGTGCAGGAAGGTGTGAAAGCTCACCGCCGTGGCGATGGTCAGCAGGAACAGCAGCATGATGGGCACGGCGCCGCGCAGCATGGCGGTCTCGTCGTCCTCGCGGGCCGGCGCCTCGTCGGGGATCGCGAAGTGCATCGCCACGGCCGGAATCAGGTAGCTGACCAGCGCCGGCAGGAACAGCGTGAAGAAGGTGAAGAAGTCCACGATGCCGCGCTGCCAAACCATCAGCGTGGTGATGTCGCCGAACGGGCTGAACGCCCCGCCGGCGTTGGCCGCGACCACGATGTTGACGCAGGAGATCCCGACGAAGCGCGGGCTGTCGCGGCCCACCGACATCACCACCGCACACATCAGCAACGCCGTGGTCAGGTTGTCGGCGATGGGCGAGAGCACGAAGGCGATGCTGCCGGTGATCCAGAACAGCCGCCGGTAGGAGAAGCCGTAGCTCACGAGGCGCGCCTTCAGCGCATCGAACACCTGGCGCTCCTGCATGGCGTTGATGTAGGTCATCGCGACCAGCAGGAACAGGAACAGCTCGCCGTACTCGAGGATGTTGTGACGCAACGCCGTCTCGACGGTGTGGGTGTCGCCGTTACTCGCGTACACCCAGGCCAGTCCGCCCCACAGCACGCCGGCGGCCAGCGTGACGGGCTTGGATTTCCTGAGGTGCGTGAACTCCTCGGCCATCACCAGCAGGTAGGCGACGACGAACACCGCGATCCCGAGATAGCCTATGTTCGCGCCGGTCAGGTCGAGCAGTTCAGCGCTGGCAGCCGCGGCCGACGCGCCGCCCGGCCACGCGGCCGCGGTGCCGGCCAGAAGCAGGCCCGCCGTTCGCTGTGTCTTGTTCATGAGTAGCAATGTTCCTGCGTCGCGACGCGGACGCCTCTGGCGGCGTATCGACCGGTGCCGGCGCCAACTTGAGGACGCGACCGGCGAGAGCAGCGCCTGTGCTAGAGTTTCCGGTCCGTCGACACCCCGGGATCGCGCCGTCATGCCCTGCCAACTGGACCGGCTCTCTCGCGCCGCCGCCTTACTCGCGCTCGCTTTCGGGACGCTCGCGCAGGCACAGATGCCGGCCTCGCTGGTCAGGGTCGACGAGGTCCGCCTCGAGCCGCTGGTGCAGACGGTGCCCGTGCTCGGGCGGCTGGTCGCCGGGCGGGCCGGCACCGTCGCGGCACGCATCAGCGGGCCGGTCGAGACCCTGCACGTCGAGGTCGGCAGCCGGGTCGAGAAGGGCCAGTTGCTGGCGGAGTTGAACACCGCCACGCTGGACGCGGCGCGGCGGGTGGCGGCCGCCGGGCTCGCGGAGGCGCGCGCACGCCTGGAGACGCGCAAGGCGGAGCTGGCGCTTGCCCGCCAGGAGCGGGCACGGCTGGAAAGACTGCGCGATGCGACCAGCAAGTCGCTGATGGAAGACGCCCGCCAGGGTGAAGTCATCGCCGCCGCGCGGGTCGCCGAAGGCGAGGCGGCGCTGGCTTCGGCGCAGGCCGCGCTGCGCCTCACCGAACTCAATCTCGACTACGCGCAGGTGCGCGCGCCCTACCCCGGGGTCGTCACCGATCGCCCGCTGGAGATCGGCAGCTACGTGCAGCAGGGCCAGGCAGTGGTACGGCTGGTCTCCGACAGCGGTCTCGAAGTCGAGGTCGACGTCCCCTTCGAGCGCCTGAGCGGGCTCTCGCCCGGCGCGATGCTCGCGCTGTCGCTGGACGACGGCACGGAGCACCAGGCCCGGGTGCGCGCAGTGATCCCCGAGGAGAACCCCAAGACGCGTACCCGCCGGGTACGCCTGGTGCCGACTTTCGGCACTACCCGGCTCGCGCTCGCGGCGGAGCAGAGCGCCACGGTGCACGTCCCGGTCGGCGCCCCGCGCGAAGTGCTCTCCGTGCACAAGGACGCGATCAACCGCTCCGGCGAGCGCGACCTGGTGTTCGTGGTCGAACCCGGCGAGGGCGAGCAGCCGGGCCTGGTCGCCCGGCCGCGCCAGGTGCGCCTCGGCGAGCCCGTCGGCAACCGCCTGGAGGTGCTGCAGGGCCTTGCCGAAGGCGATCGGGCGGTGGTGCGCGGTAACGAACGGCTGCGCCCGAACGCCCCGGTGCGCGTGGAGGGCACCGCTTCGTGAACCTGATCCGGCTCTCCATCGAGCGCCCGATCGCGGTCATCGCCGCGGTGCTGATGGTGGTGCTGTTCGGGCTGGTGGCGCTCGGCACCATCCCCATCCAGCTGGCGCCGGACGTCAACCGCCCCGTCATCACCGTGGAGACGAGCTGGTTCGGGGCCGCGCCGGCCGAGGTCGAACGCGAGATCGTGAACCGCCAGGAAGAGCAGATGGCGGGCCTGCAGGGCCTGGTCCGCATCCTCGGGCGCGCCGAGCAGGGCCGCGCGCGGGTCGAGCTCGAGTTCGAGGTCGGCACCAACATGGACAGGGCGCTGCTGCTGGTCGCCAACCGCCTCGACCGCGTCACCGGCTACCCCGAAGAGACCGAACAGCCGACACTGGACCCGGCGGGCGCGGAGGACAGCCCGATCGCCTGGTTCATCGTCACCCGCGCCGAAGGCAACGCGCGGCCCATCCACGAGTTCGGCGACTTCCTCGAGGACGTCGTCAAGGACCGCATCGAGCGCGTTCCCGGGGTCAGCCGGGTGAACATCTTCGGCGGCACCGAGCGAGAGGTCCACATCACGGTGCTCCCGCAGTTGCTCGCGCGTTACGGGCTGACCGTCACGCAGGTGGTGGGCGCGTTGCGCGCGGCAAACGCGGCGGTCTCCGCCGGCGACGTGGACGAGGGCAAACGCCGTTACGTGGTGCGCACGGAGGGCGAGCTCAACACCCTCGAGGCGATCCGCTCGGTGGTGCTGCGCTCCTTCGACGACCCGCAGAGCGGGCGCGTGGCCCGCGTCACGGTCGGCGATATCGCCGAGGTGAGCTTCGGCTACAAGAAGCCGGCCGCCGCCATCCGCATGCTGGGCAACCCCGCGATCGCTTTCAACGCGGTGCGCCAGTCGGGCGCCAACGTCATCGAGACCATGGCCGGCATCCGCGCCGCGGTGGCGGAGTTGAACCAGAACCTCATGCCCGGCGCCGGGCTGGTGCTGCGCCAGGTCTACGACGAGACGGTGTACATCGACTCCGCCATCGATTTGGTGCAGCAGAACATCTGGATCGGCGGTACCCTGGCGGCGCTGGTGCTGCTGCTGTTCCTGCGCTCGGTGCGCGCCACCCTCGTGGTGGCAATCGCGATCCCCGTCTCGATCATCGGCGCCTTCGTCGCCATGGCCGCGCTGGGGCGCTCGCTGAACGTGATCTCGCTGGCCGGCCTCGCTTTCGCCGTGGGCATGGTGGTGGACGCCGCGATCGTGGTGCTGGAGAACATCTACCGCCTGCGCGAGCAGGGCAGGAGCGCCTTCGAGGCGGCTTACCTCGGCGCGCGCCAGGTGTGGGGCGCCGTGCTGGTCTCGGCGCTGACCACGGTCATGGTGTTCATTCCCGTGCTGATGCTCGAGCTCGAGGTCGGTCAGCTGTTTCGCGACATCGCCGTGGCCATCTCGGTCGCGGTGCTGCTGTCGCTGATGGTGTCGATCACGGTGATCCCGGCGCTGTCCGAGCGTGTGTTCCGCGGCCGCGAT
>JBFJWO010000330.1:0-6111 GCA_041623575.1 Gammaproteobacteria bacterium | reverse complement strand
TATGTAGCTCAGTTGGTTAGAGCGCGGCACTCATAATGCTGAGGTCGGTGGTTCAAATCCACCCATAGCCACCACTTCTCCCGCGTCCGCCGAGCCGGGACAGCAACGTCGGTTCAGCCGCTGCGCCTCAGTCTCGAAAGGAAAGTCGCTCGACACCCGAGCGGGTACCGGCGGCGAGCACCTGCTCTTGTTCGCTCGCCGATCTGGAGCGACCGCGGGACTGTGCGTAGACTCCTTCATCAGCGACGACGGAGGAGGACATGCGTCAGATCACCGGCCGCTGCCACTGCGGCAACATCCGATTCGAATTCGACTGGCCCGGCGAGGCGCACGCGATACCCGCGCGCGCGTGCGGGTGCGGGTTCTGCGTGAAGCACGGCGGTGTCTACACCTCGCACCCGGACAGCGCGCTGCGAGCGACCGTGGAGAGCCCCGACGACGTGCACCGCTATCGCTTCGGCACCGCCACGGCGGACTTCCACGTCTGCCGTCGCTGCGGCGTGGTGCCGTTCGTGACCAGCCGCATCGAGGGGCGCGACTACGCGGTGGTCAACGTCAACACTTTCGAAGCGGTGCCGCGCGAGGACCTGCGCGTCGCGCCGAGCGACTTCGACGGCGAGAGCACCGGCGAGCGTCTCTCGCGCCGCACGCGCAACTGGATCGGGCGGGTCTCGATCGCGAGCGGGGAGGGCTGATGCGACCGGACGAGATGCGCTGATGCTCACGCTGGTGAAACTCGCCGTGCTCGGCGGGGTCGTGGTCGTCACCAACCAGGGGTTCGCCGAGCGCGTGCTGCTGCTGGCCGGCCAGCAGCGCTGGTTCACGCTCTCGGCGTTCGTCGCGGTCTGGGCGATGGCGCTGGTCGCCATCCTGATCGGCGCCTTCCAGCGCCGCTGGCTGCCACGCCTGGTGTGGGCGCTGGTGGTCGGGGCGAGCACTTCGGCGGGTTACAGCTACTACCTCGCGAGCGGCGCGCAGGTGACGCTGTTCGATGCGCTGTCGTTGTGGGGCGCGATCCACGAGGCGGGCGCGGCCTACGACCAGTACCGGCGCGCGATCGTGCTCGCCTGGCTGGCCGGCGCGATCGCCTTCGTCGGCATGGCGCTGCCGTACGCCGCCTCGCGGGGCTGGCGCACGCGCGTCAACAGCTGGCTGTGGTGGGCGCCTGCGGTGCCGATCGTGGTGATCGTCGCGATCATCCTGCAGCGCGCGGGCGGCGGCACGCAGGCGCTGCCGGTGCAGTTCGTCCCGGCGGCGATCGCCGCGGTGGTGGCCGCCAACGAGCTGCGCGGCCCGTTGCCGCCGCGCCGCGCCGTGACCGAAGTGCCGGCGGCCTCGCCGGCGGCCCGCCACGTGCTGATGCTGGTCGACGAGAGCATTCGCCCGGACTACCTCGATTTCACGCCCGGCAACCGGCTCACGCCGAACCTGCCGCGCCTGCGCGAGCGCATCGCCGATTTCGGCGCCGCGGTCTCGGCCGGCAACTGCAGCCATTACGCCAACGCCATCCTGCGCCTCGGGGGCACGCGCGAGGACCTCGTGCGTTCGGTCACCACCAGCCCGAGCATCTGGCAATACGCGCGCCGCGCCGGGTTTCGCACCGTGTACGTCGACGCCCAGTCGCGGCGCAGCAAGAACCCGGGGCGGCTGCAGAACTTCATGGCGCTCGAGGAAGTCTCCTACATCGACGAGTTGCACGTGCTGAGCCACGACCACGCGGCGCAGCTCGACTTCGAGCTGCTGCGCCTGCTGGGCGAGACCCTGCGAGCCGGCGAGCCCACCTTCGTGTACGCCAACAAGAACGGGGCGCATTTCCCGTTCGACGAGAGCTACCCGAGCGCGCAAGCCGAGTTCTTGCCGACGCACACCGAGCTCTCGGGAACCTCGCGCGAGCACGAGGGCCTGCTCAACTCCTACCGCAACGGCGTGCGCTGGTCGGTGGACGGGTTCTTCGCCGAGCTCTTCGAGCGGTTCGCGCTGGACGACGTCGCCATCATCTACACCTCCGACCACGGCCAGCGCTTCGAGCCGGGCCGCCTCACCCACTGCTCGGTGCGCGGCGCGCACCCGCTGGAGGGCATCGTGCCGTTGTGGCTGATCGCCGGCGACCCGGACCTCGCCGGGCAGTTCGCGGCCGCCGCGCGGCGCAACCGCGATCGCGCCGATCACTTCGCGATCTTCCCCACGCTGCTGGGGCTGTTCGGCTACGACCCGGCGTTCGTGCGCGAGCGCTACGGCGAGGACCTGTTCGCGCCGCTGGCACGCGAGGCCGCGTTCAGCTCGGGCGATGTCTTCGGCCTGTTCAGCGACGAGGTGAACTGGACCGAGGTGCGCGAGCGCCGGCGTTACCTCGCGGGCGCGCCGGCCGACTGAGGTGCGGGGCGCGTAACGACGAACAGCGCATCGCCGCCGATCTGCAGCGTACCGTCGCCGGCAGACGCCACCGGCGTGCCGAAACTGTCCACCACTTCCACGATCTCGGCACCGGGTTGCAGCAGCGGCAGGGCCCGCGGCGCGACCGGGTAGACCCAGACCACGAACACATCGCGCCCGGTGGCGGAGAAGCGGTACGCGCGCGCACCGCCGCCGAGGTCGAGCTCCCCGCGTGCTTCGAGGCCCTGCAGCCGGCGGTGCAGGTTGTGGTGCGCGACGTAGGTCGGCCTCGGGAAACCGGCGTGGTCGCGCAGCCCGAAATGGTTCTCCGCCTGTTCGCGTCCCGCCGCCCGGTCGCGGTAGTTGTACCAGAAGATCTTGCCGACGTTGCGCTGCAGCGCGATGACGTGCAGCTTGACGAGGTATTGCGCCGCCGCCCCCGGCGATTTGCCGCGCACCCGCGCGCCGGTGGCGGGGTAGCCGAAGAAGCCGCCGGGATTGCCGTGATGCGGCACGCCCACCTCGGTGAACCACAGGGGCAGGTCGAGCGCGTGGCTCGCCAGGGTTGCGCGCGTGTCGTCGATGAACGGTGCGAGCCACTCCTCGGGCGCCGGGAAGTCCGGCCACGCGTACGGGTGCAGCGACAGCACGTCGACCAGGCGTGCCGCGCCGCTGCGCGCGAAGCGTTGGGTGTCGCGGCGCTGCACGCCGGCGATCTGGTAGATGAGCCGGATGCCGGGGTTGCCGGCCTCGCGCGCGGCCCCGCGCAGGGTTCGCAGGCGGGCTTCGAGGTTGGGCCAGTAGTGCGCGGCGCCGTAGTCGGCATCCAGGTTCTCCTCGATCCCGGCCTCCCAGTGCGCGCCCGGCGGGCTGGCGGCGAAATAGGGCCGCACGCGCTCGGCCAGGCTTTCGAGTTCGGCCGCCGTGAGCGCGCGCGTGTCGTCGCTATCCCATGGCCCGCCGCTGACGATCGGCAGCTCCCGCTTGCCGTGCCCGAGGCGCTTGTCCAGCTCGTACGCCCACCAGCGCGCGCCGGTGGTCCGCCAGGTCAGGGTCTTGGTCCACACCGGCAGGTAGGGGTCGGCGGGATCGGCATGCACCACTCCGAAGCGCGAGGCCGGGTCCGGGCCGACCGGGGCGGGCGGGGGCAGGATCGCAAAGCCGTATTCGCGCGCTTCCCCGGGACGCGCCCCGGGCAGCGCGTCGCCAGGGCGCACGGGCGTCAGCACCAGCCCGTAGTACCCGACCTCGCCGGAGGGCGACGCGATCGCCGGTGCCAGGGGCGAAGGGGGCGTCAGCGCGGTGCCGTGCCCGTCGCGCCAGTGATAGGTGACGGCGCCGGGCGGGGCCACGTCGACGCGCAACGAGAAGGGCTGACCTGGCGGGTGGACGTGGTAGGGCGCGTCGTCGTGCACGCTGACGTCGATCCGCGCGGCCCACAGCGGTGCGGCGGCGAGGCCCGCGAGCACCGCCAGTGCCGGCTTCCAGAGCCGCGCTCTCACAGGTTGGCGCCGGCGCGCCCGTTTGCCATCAGCGGGTGGCTCAAATAGCATCTCGGCGTGCCTGTCGATCTCTTTGCTGACCCGCGATGCCGCCCCGACCGCGCCCGTCGGGCAATCTCGCCCGGCCCGGTGTGCGCCGGATGAACGCCACTGTTGCGGCCGGCTTCGCCGAGCGCCCGCTCGTGATGGGCTGGCTGTGGCTGGTGCTGGCTTCGAGTTCGGTGGTGGCCTTCGAGCCCGCTCCCTACGACCTGCTCGGACTGGGCCTGCTGGCGGGCTTGCTGTTGCTCGGGTTGCGCGTGCCGTTGCGCCTCGCCGTCCCGCTCGGCCTGCTCGGCCTGTTCCTGCTCGGCAACATCGTCGCTGGCATGGTCGCCGAGCACCCGGCCGCCACGCTGGCGCCGATCGTGATCCGTCACGTGATGGTGGCATTCTGGCTGCTGTTCGCCGCGCTGATCGCGCAGGGCCCGGTGCGCGTGATCGGCGTGCTGTTCAACGGGTACGCGTTCGCCGCGGTGATCTCGGTGATCCTCGGCAGTCTCGGTTATTTCCGTGTGCTGCCGGCCGAACTGCTGCTGGAGGCCGGCCGCGTGAAGAGCCTGTTCAAGGATTCTAACGTATACGGGCCGTTCCTCGTGCCGGTCGCGCTGTGGGCGTTCGCCAGCCTGGTGCGGGAGCGATCGGGCCTGCGCGCCGGCGCGCTGCTGGCGCTGTTCCTGACCATGGCGCTCGGCATCATGCTGAGCTTCTCGCGTGGCAGCTGGGTCAACTTCGCCATCAGCATGACGCTGTTCTTCGCGCTCAGCATGGTCACCTCGCGAACCGAGACGCTGCGCAACCGCCTGGTACTGATCGGCGGGCTGGTGCTCGTGCTGGGCGTGGTCTTCGTGGTCTGGGCCGGTACCCGCGACCGGGTGCTCGAGATGCTGCAGGTGCGGGCCAAGCTCGTGCAGTACTACGATCTCGCCGAAGGCGGTCGGTTCAGCGTGCAGAGCGCCGCCCTCGAGGCGTCGGCGCGGACCCCGCTGGGGATAGGCCCCGGGCAGAGCAACCGGCGCTGGGGCCTGCCGCCGCACAACGTCTACCTGCACGTGCTGGTGGAGGCCGGGTGGCTGGGGGCGCTGGGCTTCTATGCGTTTCTCGCCCTGACGCTGGGGCGGGCGTTGGCTTTCTGCTGGCGGCCGTGGGCGCTGCAGGGAGTGTACATCGCCATGTTCGCGTGCACGGTGGGCACGCTGACGCAGAGCCTCTTTATCGACAGCACCCACTGGCGCCACCTGTGGGTGCTGTTCGCGTTGCTGTGGGGGCCGATGGCCGCCGCGTCCGCGCGCGCGGCCCCGTTTCCGCGCGCCCGGCCGGGCCGGTGGCAGGTGCCCGCCGCGTCCGTCTCCAAACCGCTCGCGCGTTAGCGCCCGGGGCGTGCGATTCGGGCACGCCACTTGCTGTGTTTCAGTGCATGGCGCGCCAGCTCAGGACCCTGATCGTCGACGACAGCGAGAACGATGCGCTGCTGATCGAGTGGGCGCTGAAGAAAGGCGGCTTCGAGGTCGAAGCCCGACGGGTGCAGACCGCCGAGGAGATGGTCGAGGCGCTGGACTCGGCGACCTGGGACGTTGTCATCTCGGACTTCCGCATGCCGCGCTTCGACACCTACTCGGCGCTCGACCTGCTGCACGAGCGCGGGCTCGACACCCCGTGCATCGTGGTCTCGGGAGTGATCCCGGTCGAGAACGCGCTGGCCTTCGTGCGCGCCGGGGCGCGCGATTTCGTCGAGAAGGGCGATCTCGAACGCCTCGTGCCGGTGATCGAGCGCGAGATCGCCAACCGCGTCAACGCCGACGAGCGGGTGCCGGTGGGCGCGCTGTTCGCGGTGCTCGAGTGCTGCAGCGACGCCCTGTTGCTGCTCGATCCCCGCAGCGGCGAGCTGCCCATCGTGTTCGCCAACACGGCCGCGGGCAGCCTGGCAGGACAGCACCCCGAGGTCCTGGCCGGGCAGCCGCTGGCGGCGCTGTTCGTCGACCCGAGCCTGGCCGCGAGAGTGTTCGAGCAGGTGCAGAGCGCGGGCGAGACCGCGGTGCAGGCGCAAGGGCGTCATCCGCACTACGGGACCTACGATGCGCACTGGCACGTGCGCCAGGTGGCCGGGTTGGGCTACTGGCTGATGAGCAATCGCATGGTGCACGGCTGAGCCGGGCGGGGCGCCTCAGTCGACGCTCTGGACCTCGCCGCCCTCGGT
>JBFJWO010000329.1:0-6158 GCA_041623575.1 Gammaproteobacteria bacterium | reverse complement strand
GTTTCCCATTGGGATCAGGATCAATTCGACAGACAAGCTGGAAGGTGGATTGACGGAAGTCGATGCGTTGGAGGTGGTGCGTCTTCTCGATCGAACCTCGATCGACCTGATTGACATCAGCGGGGGCACCTATTTTCCCGGAGCGAAGGCAAGCTCCGATGCCTCGAGCCCGGGGCCTTACTTCCTTGAATTCGCTCGACTCGCAAAAGAGGTAACCAGGGTACCCCTGATGTTGACGGGTGGCTTCAAGATGCGTGAGCAAGCAGTAGATGCAGTGACAAGCGGCGCTGTCGATATGGTCGGTCTGGCTCGTGCCATGGTTCTTGATCCCCGACTTGCGCAAGTCTGGTTGACCGAAGAAGGGGGCGATCCCGAGTTTCCGAAATTCGATACCAACCCGCCCGGGGGAATAACAGCCTGGTACACCATGCGACTAACGGCTTTGGGGGAGGACCAGGAGAAGGCTTTCGGGCTGGACCTTCCTACTGCTATTCGGGTTCATGAGGACCGTGACGCGCAACGATGCGTTAGATGGCAAGAGAAATATTCTCATTTGTAGATA
The DNA here is from genome assembly GCA_041623575.1 of Gammaproteobacteria bacterium. Taxonomy (GTDB): domain Bacteria; phylum Pseudomonadota; class Gammaproteobacteria; order JAHELT01; family JAHELT01; genus JAHELT01. Next base: position 5,596 of record JBFJWO010000329.1, on the reverse strand, counting down.
CAGCCGTGAAGACGCCCTCCCGAGCGCTTCGCGCAATGCCTGCGCCGGGGTTCGCCGCTTCAACCGGTAGCCCTGGCGGCCCGAATTGAGCGCTTGTCGACGCGCGAGGAACATAAACACACATCTCCGCCAACAAAGCGCGAATGGCGACCCTATGTCCTCTGTCTAGGCCGCCGACCTACTCCTCCCGCGCCCCACCTCCCCGGGCGATCTTCTCGTGCCAGGTCTTGTCGAACACGGGTTCGCCGTCCTCGAAGGCCTGCATGGCCGCCTCGACGATGAAGTGGGTGCGATCGCAGGTCATGGTGGTGGTCAGTTCGACCGTGACGCGCGGGCCGTCCTCGCGGCCGTACTCGACGGTGGCCCGGTAGTCGGCTTTCGCCGAGAGCGGGTCGTGGTCGGCGATGCTGAGCGTGCGGCGCTGGATCGAGCCGTGCTCCCAGCCGGTCTTGTCGTTGCGTACCAGGCCGCTGTCGGTCTCGCGCACGAAGACGACCGTGCCGGCCGCGTGGTCGCGGATGGTCTCCAGGCGCAGCGGGGCACCTTCGCGCAGCGTGGTGCGCGGGTCGAGCGGCGCGCTGACGGCGGGTGCGAACTCCGGCAACGCATCGTCTTCTTCGCGCGGCGAACGTCGCGGCAGGCGCAATTCGCGCGCGGTCACCTTGAGCGTGACGACCTCCGGCGACGGCCACACGATCGGCCAGAAGGCGTTCGACAGGGCGAGCCGGATCCGGTTGCCGGCGGCGAAGCGGTGCGCGATGTCGTTCAGGCGTATACGCACGCGGTAGTTGTCGCCCAGCGCCATCGGGCTCGGCGTCTCGTGGCTGTCGCGGTGGGTGAGCTCCAGCACTCCGTAGGTGACGCGCGCGCAGGCACCGTCGGGGCGCAACTCGCACAGGCGCGCGCACACTAACGCGTTCGGCTTGTCCGCGTGCACGTCGAGCACGACCTGCGGCGCGCCCAGGATCTCCAGGTCATCGGCCAGCGGCGCGCTGTCGAAGACCAGCGAACGCCCGTCGTCGATGCGTTGATCGAGCGGTTCGTCGAGCGCATCCGCCGCGCCGCTGTTGATCCAGTTGAGGCTCGCCGCCCCGGTCGACTGCGGCGAGCGCAGGGTCTGCGCGACACCCGCCTGTTGCGCCTCGGACAAAACGCCCTCGCCGGCGAAGAAACTCGTGTCCGTGATGTCGTCCGACGGCCATTGCGGCTCGGCCACCCAGCGCCCGGGGCGCTCTTCGACGAACGCGCGCGGCGGCGTGTACTCCTGCATCCACACGCGGTACGCGGGCTCGTTTTCGATGCCGGTCTCGACATCCTTCAGCCACCGGTCCCACCAGCGCAAAGCGTCCTGCAGGAAGCCGATAGCCGGCCCCGGGTAGCCCTGGTGCGGGTACTGGTGCCCCCACGGGCCGATGAGCGCCTTGCGCGGCACCTCGAGGCCCGCCATCAGTCGCGGGATGGCGTTCGAGTAGCTGTCCGCCCAGCCGCCGATCGCGTACACCGGGCAGCGGATCGCAGCGTAGTCCTCGCACACCGACCCGTGCTTCCAGTACTCGTCGCGCAGCGGGTGCGAGAGCCAGTCGATCAGCCACGGGCGGTTCGCTTCCAGGCGCTCGCGCCACATCTCGCGCCAGCGCTCGCCGACCAGCGACGGGTCGGGCGGGCGCGGGTTGCGCAGGAACATGGAGAACGCCCAGTTCGGGTTGGCGACGTTCAGGCAACCGCCGAGGTAGTGCACGTCGTCGGCGTAGCGGTCGTCGGTGGAGCACACGGTGACGATACACGCGAGCGCCGGCGGTGCCAGCGCAGCCACCTGCAACGCGTTGAACCCGCCCCAGCTCTTGCCCATCATGCCGACGCGCCCCGTGCACCACGGCTGCGCGGCCAGCCAGGCGATCACTTCCACCGCGTCGTCGAGCTCGCGCTGCAGGTACTCGTCGAGCAGCACCCCGTCGGACTCCCCGCTGCCCCGCAGGTCGACACGCACGGCGGCGTAGCCGTGGCCGGCGAAATAGGGGTGCATGGCCTCGTCGCGGGCGGCCGTGCCGTCGCGCTTGCAATAGGGGATGTACTCGAGGATCGCCGGCACCGGCTCGGCTTCGGCGTCCTCGGGCAACCAGGCACGCGCGGCCAGGCGCGTGCCGTCGGCCAGCGTTACCCACAGGTTGTCGATTTCGCGGACCGGCCGCGGGAACTCACTGACGATGCTCATACTTCGATCTCGCGCAGGGGAAAATGGCAACGCACGACGTGACGCGCGTCGATGTAGCGTGCCTCGGGCCGCTCGCCACGGCAACGCTCGCGTGCGTGGCGACAGCGGGGATGGAACTCGCAACCCGCCGGGCGGTCGGTGAGGCTCGGCACCTCGCCCTCGATGGACACCAGCGCGCGGCGCTTGTCCGGGTCCGGCGCCGGGATGCCGTCGAGCAGTGCGCGAGTGTACGGGTGCGCCGGCGTCTCGAACACCACGTCCGCGTCGCCCTCCTCGACCAGGCGCCCCATGTACATCACGCCGATCCTGTCGCTAACGTGGCGCAGCGCCGGCAGGTTGTGGGAAATGATCAGGTAGGTGAGGCCGAGCTCGCGCTGCAGGCGGCCCATCAGGTTGAGGATCTCCCCCTGCACCGAGACGTCGAGCCCGGCGGTCGGCTCGTCGGCGATCACCAGGCGCGGGTTCAACGCCAGCGCGCGCGCCACGCCGACGCGCCGCGCCTGCCCGCCGGACAGCTCGTGCGGGTAACGGTCGAAGAAAGCCGCCGACAGGCCGACCATGTCGAACAGGCGCTGCGCCTCGGCGGCGAGGTCGCGCCCGCCGAGGCCGTGGATCTCGAACGGCTCCAGCACCAGCGAGCGCGCCGTGCGACGCGGGCTGAGCGAGGCGACCGGGTCCTGGAACATCATCGCGATGTGCCGGCGATAGCGCTTGTACGCGGCATCGGGCAGCCCCTGCAGTTGGGTGCCCCCGAAGCGGATCGTGCCACGGTGCGGGGCGCTCAGGCCGATGATCGCGCGCCCGAGCGTGCTCTTGCCCGAACCGCTCTCGCCGGCGAGCCCGAGCGTGCGGCCCTCGGCGAGCGCCAGGCTGACGTCGATGACCGCGTCCAGGTAAGGGTAGCGGTTGCGCCGGAGCAACGCGCCGAACGCACCGGCGGTGCGGTAGCGTACCCACAGCGCGTCGAGCTCGAGGATTGCCGGCGCTTCGCGCGTGCGGGCAGTGAGCGTGGCGGACACCTCGCCGGGGCGCTCGTTCTCGATACGCGGCGCGAGCGCCGGATCGAAAAGATGGCAACGGACTTCGTGGCCGTCGCCCGCGGGGAACGCGGGGGGACGTTGCTCCCGGCAACGCTCGAAGGCCTCGGGGCAACGCGCGGCGAAGATGCACCCGCCCGGCAGCTCGCGCAGGTCCGGAATCTGGCCCGGGATGGTCGGCAGCCGGTCGCTGCGCTCCAGCACGCGGGCCGGGTCGCACTCCAGCAGCTTGCGCGTGTAGGGGTGGCACGGGCGGTGAAAGAGGTCCTGCACGCTGCCACGCTCGAGCACTTCGCCGGCGTACATCACCACCACTTCGTCGCACAGTTCCGCGATCAGGCCGAGGTTGTGCGACACGAACAGCACCGCGCCGCGGTAGTCGCCGCGCAGTTCCCGGATCAGGTGAATGACCTGTGCCTCCATGGTGACGTCGAGCGCGGTGGTCGGCTCGTCGGCGATCAGCAGCGCGGGGTTGACCAGCAAGGCCATGGCGATGGAAATGCGCTGGCGCATGCCGCCGCTGAACTCGTGTGGAAACTGTGCCATGCGTTGCTCGGGGTCGGAAATGCCCACCCGGCGCAACATCGCCACCGCGCGCCGGCGCTTGTCCTCGCGCGAGCGGCCCGACTCGCGGTACTGGATGTCGATCATCTGGCGCCCGACGCTGATCACCGGGTTCTGCGCTGTCATCGGGTCCTGGAACACCATTGCGATCTGCTGACCACGGATGTCCTGCAGCTCGTCCTCCCCGACCCGCAGCAGGTCCCTGCCGTCGAACCAGATCTCACCACCCGCACGGCGTGCGTTGGCCCCGTACAGGCGGGTCACGGCGTTGATCACCGTGGTCTTCCCGCAGCCGGATTCGCCCACGATCCCGACGATGCGCTTCGGCGGCACCGCGAAGCTCACGTCCCGTAACGCATGCACGGTGCCGCGTGCGGTGCGGTAATCGATGCTGAGGTTGCGGATGTCGAGGACCGGTTCCATGTCAGCGCTCGCCGCGCAGCCGGGGGTCGAACGCGTCGCGCAACGCCTCGCCGAGAAACGTGAAGCCGAGCGTGGTCAGGATCAGCGGGATGCCGCCGGCGATCACCGGCCAGGGCGTCTCGCGCAGCAGGCGAAAGCCCTCGTTCAGGATGCTGCCCCAGCTCGGCGTCGGCGGCAGCACGCCCAGTCCGAGGAAACTCAGGCCCGCCTCGACCGTGACCACCACCGGCACGTCCATCGCCGCCAGGATCAGCAGCGGGCCGATGACGTTCGGCGTGACGTGACGGCGCAGCACCAGCCAGGGGCTCGCGCCGAGCGCCCGTTCGGCGAGGATGAACTCGGTGTTCTTGAGCGCCAGCGTCTGGGTGCGCGCGATGCGCCCGAAGCCGGGCACGGCGTTGATGACGAACACCACCATCACCATCTCGAGGCTCGGCCCGGTCAGCGAGATGATGGCCATGGCGAGGATGATGGTGGGGAACGAGCGGATGGTGTCGAACACGAGCAGCAACGCGTTGTCGAGCCAGCGCGGGCCGTAACCGGCGATCATGCCGAGCAGCACGCCGATCACCAGCGAGGAACCGACCGCGATGCCGGCGAGCTGCATCGCCACGCGACCGCCGTGCAGGATGCGGCTGAAGGTGTCGCGACCCAGTTGATCGGTGCCGAGCGGGTGCGCGAACGAGGGGTCGGCGAGGCGCGCCGGCACGTCGATCTTCAGCGGGTCGTACGGCGCGATCCAGGGTGCCAGGGCGGCGCTCGCAACGAACGCGACGACCAGGATCAGCCCCACCAGGCCGAACGGATCGCGCAGCAACCGCCGCCACGCTGCGAGGTGGTCGCGGCGGCGGTCGGCGGCCAGCGCGAGCGCTTCGGCGCCCGGCGGAGCGATCATTTCCCGTCTCGCATCAGACCACGCGTGCGCGACACCGTCCTGGCAAGCACAGGCACGCTCACCACAGTTCACCTTCGCGCCACTCCGCCGACAGCGGCCGGTCGAGGTCGGGCAGCGCCCGGCCGGGCAGCGCCAGGACCATCACGGCTTCGTCGGGTGTCGGCTGAAGCTCGCCCGAGGGCAGGCGGATACTCAAGGGCCCGCGCCAGAACCGCCAGCCCAGTCGCTCGTAGAGGCCGTTCGTCGCCGGGCACAGCGCGGCGAGTTCGTAGCGTGCCAGGATGCAAGCGGCGAGTCGCTGCATGACCTGCGTGGCATAGCCCCGGCGCTGGTGCGCGGGATGGGTGGCGACCACCTCGACGTACGCGGTTTCTAGCGGGCGCGAGCCGGCGGGCTGCAGCCAGCGCGTGACCCACATGGCGTGCGAGACGACTTCCGGGCCGACGGTTGCGATCACGTGGGTGC
>JBFJWO010000328.1:0-6158 GCA_041623575.1 Gammaproteobacteria bacterium | reverse complement strand
TTCTGCGCAGACTACTGGTACGCGATCGTGCTCGGCGCCGCGGCCGCGGTCACCGCCGTCGTGCGCTACGTGCGTACCGAGAGCGGGCGATTGTGGTGGGATCGCACCAAGCTCGGTATTCCGCGCATCGGCTCGATCGTCCGGCGCGCCACCCTGGCGCGCTTCGCGCGGGCGTTCGCCATGGGGATGCACGCCGGAGTGCCCATCCTGCAGGCGCTGTCGGTCACGGCACGGGCGCTGGACAACGAGCACGTCGCCAGCAAGGTAGAGGGCATGCGCGAGGGCATCGAGCACGGTGAGAGCCTGACCCGTGTCTCGGCGCGCTCGCAGGTGTTCACCGCGCTGGTGCTGCAGATGCTCGACATCGGCGAGGAAACCGGCCGCCTGCCGGAAATGCTCGACGACGTCGCCGAGTTCTACGAGCGCGAGGTCGACTACGACATCAAGCGCCTGAGCGCGCTGATCGAGCCGCTGCTGACCGCGGCCATGGCGGTGCTGGTGCTGATCCTGGCGCTCGGCGTGTTCCTGCCGATGTGGGATCTCGCCAAGATGGCGCAGGGATGACGCTCATGAGCGGTGCGCTCACCATTCCCGACCTCGAGACGCGCAACACCCGGCGCTACGGGTTCCTGGTCGCGCTCGTGCTGATCGCGCTGCTGAGCGCGGCGTTCCTGGAACGGGTAACCCGTCTCGCGCGCCACAACGAACTGCTGGCCGCCGAGCAATCGGTGCGCACCCTGAACACGGTGCTGGCACAGTTGCTCGTGCGCCACGCGCTCGACGGCACCCTGAAAGATCTCGGCACTGTGGCCGATACCGACCCTATGGCGGTGTTGCGCGCGCACACCGGCGCGCTTCCCGGCACCTTTCTCGGCGAACGCGGCCACGCCGGACTGACCGGCCTGGCGCGGGGCGCCTGGGTTTTCGATACCGATCGCCGGCATCTCGTCTACCTGGCGCGGGCCGGCCAGGACCTGCGGTGGCGCCTGCACGCGGTGCGTGCCGCGGGCTCCGGGCACATCGCCGGTTTTCACCTGCAACCCGCGTATGCCGAGCGCCCGTGAGCGGCCGGCATCGCCAAGGAACTCGACAACCATGACCAACAGCGAGGTAATGTCATGAAGTTCTCCACCCCGAACCGCCAGCGCGGTTTCACGCTCATCGAACTGATCGTGGTCATCGTCCTGCTCGGCATCCTGGGCGCGGTCGCGACCGCGCGCTTCCAGGATCTCTCGGGCAGCGCCAATGCCGCCGCTCGCCAGGGCGTGCAGGCCGAGATCCAGAGCGCCTCGGCGATCAACTACGCGGCCGCCGTGTTGCCGGGCGGTACCCCGGACGTCGCTATCGACAGCACCAACAACGCCTGCGCGACGGTCGTCCCCGGGTTGATGCAAAGCGGTGCCGTGCCCAACGGCTACACGGTCGCGGCCGTCAACGTGGCGCCGGCGTGCACGGCCGCCGGCGACTCGGTCAGCTGCAACGTCACGCAGGACGCGACCACGACGGTGTTCGCCGTCTCGTTGCTCTGCACCGGCGGTTGATCGCGGCGGGCGGCGCGCAGTCGAGCCGCGCCGCCCGGACTCACTCATGCGCGGCGCGCGCGGTTTCACCATGGTCGAGCTGGTCGTCGTCCTGCTGCTGGTCGGCGCGGTCTCGGTCGTGGCGCTCGGGCGCGTCACCGCCCCGGGCAGTTTCAGCGGGCTTGCGTTCGCCCAGGAGGTGCGCGCGGCGTTGCGCTTCGCGCAGAAGTTCGCCGTGACCTCGGGGTGCGACGTGCGGGCGCTGATCGACGGCGCCGCCGACAGCTACGCTCTGCACCTGCGCGCCGATGCGATAGGCACACCGGCGAGCTGCCTCGGCGCCAGCGGCGCGTTTGGCGCCAATCCCCTGCGCAACCCGCAGACCGGGGCGGCCTTTGCCGCGGCGGCGCCGGGCGGTGTCGACGTCACCGGCGCGCTCGACGTGGTGTTCGACGCGGCCGGGCGCACGCCCGTCGGCGGCTCGGTCGACGTCGACGGCGTCACCATCACGGTCAGCGCGCCTTCGGGATTGATCCGGTGACGGCCCGGTCGCGCTCGGTTCCCCGGCGCCACGGCGGGTTCACGCTGATCGAGCTGATCGTGCTGCTGGTGGTCAGCGCCATCGCGTTCGGGACGCTGTTCGGCGTTTTCGCCGGTACCCTGGCCCGCAGCGCCGACCCGCTGCTGCGCGAACAGGCGGTGGCCATCGCCCAGGGCTACCTCGAGGAAGCCCTGCTCAAGGACTACCAGGACCCGGACCAGGCCGAGACCGGCTGCGAGGAGGCCAACCGCAGCGACTACGACGACGTGCCCGACTACGCCTGCGTCAACGACACCAACGGCGCACGCGACCTCTTCGGCGCCTCGCTGCCCGGCCTGCAGGCCTACAACGTGCAGGTCGGCGTCACCGACGTGACGCTCGGCAGCGGCCCCGATACCGCCCCGGCGCGGCGCGTACAGGTCGACGTCACCCACGACCTGGCCGGCGATCTCGCCCTGCGCCTGGTCGGCTACCGCGCGCAGATCAACTGAGGCCGTCCGTCCGTGCGCGCGCGTGCTGCTCGTCCCGTCCGCCACCGGCCCGCCGCCGGGTTCACCCTGATCGAGATGCTCATCACCGTGGTGCTGTTGAGCACGCTCGCGGCGCTCGGCATGGGGCTGTTCACCATGCCGGCGCGTGGCTTCGCGGACCTGTCACGCCGCGCCACCCTGGTCGACCAGGCCGACTCGGCGCTGACCCGCATGTCGCGGGAACTGCGTCACGCCCTGCCGAACAGCGTGCGCACCGCCCTGGCCGGCACGCGCACCGCGATCGAGTACCTGAACACGTCCGGCGGCGGGCGCTACCGGGCACAGACCGAGAGCGGCGGCGGCGGTGACCCGCTGGTTAACGGCGCGGCCGACACATTCGACGTGCTCGGCCCGCTGCTGCTCGGTTCCGCGGTGGCCACCGGCGCCGGCGGCCAGGGCGATTGCCTGTCGGGCGTTGCCGACTGCCTCGTGATCTACAACACCGGCACGGGTGCCGCCGACTTCAATGCCTACCAGGGTGACAACATCGCCACGGTGAGCGCGCTCGGCGCGAACCAGCTGAGCTTCGACAACGGCGCCGGGTGGTCGTTTCCGTTCGTCATCCCGCCGACCGCCGAGCAGCGGTTCTTCATCGTCGACACGCCCGTAAGCTTCGTGTGCGACACCGCGCTCGGTCAGCTGCTGCGCTACGGCGACTACCCCATAGGCGCCGTCCAGCCGGTCGGCGGCGCGGACTTCACGGTGGCCCCGGAGTTGCTGGCCGAGAACGTCGTCGCCTGCCAGTTCGGCTACAACCCCGGCGCCGGGGCCCGCCACGGCCTGGTCACCCTGCGCGTGGTGATCGGCGACGCCGCCGGCGAGCAGATCGCGCTGCTGCACCAGGTCCACGTGGCCAACGTGCCGTGAGAGCCCAGCGCGCCCGTCATTGCCGCCAGCGCGGCATCAGCATGCTGCTGGTGATCTTCCTCATCGGCGGGCTGGTGGCGATGGGCGCGGTGGTCGCCACCCTCGCCACCTCGCAGCACTTCAGCGTCGCTTTCTCCGCACGCTCGGCGCAGGCCTACCTGGCTGCGCGCGCAGGCGTCGAGTATGCCGCCGCGCGCATCACCGCCGGCGCCGGGTGTGCCGGCGTGAACGCCAGCCTGTCGCTCGAGGGGTACGACGTGGCCGTCACGTGCAATGCCAGCGCCGCGTTCGACGAAGGCGCCGCCGGCACCTATAACGTGTTCGACGTTACCGCCACGGCGAGCGGCGGGAGCTTCAACGCGCCGGACGTCGTGAACCGGCGGGTGCGTGCCACGGTGAAGTTCCCGTGAGCGCCTTGTCCGTATCCCGCACGCGGTGGCTCGCCGGCTGCCTGCTTGCACTCGCCTTGCTGCCGGGCCACGCGCTCGCCGCCGCGCTCGGCGCGGTGCAGTCGGGGAGCGTGAGCATCACCAGCGCCGGCACCGCGAGCGTTGCGATCAGCGCGGTGAACCCCGCACGCAGCGTGCTGTACTTCTCCACCCGCCACGCGAGCGACGTGCCCGGCGGCTCGATGGTGCGCGGGCGCCTGGCCGGCCCCGGGTTGCTCGAGTTCGTGAGCGTGCGCGATGCGCCGATCACCGTGCAGTGGTTCGTTGCCGAGTTCAGCGCCGGCGTCAACGTGCAGCGCGGCCAGGTCAGCCAGAACGCGACCACGATCGACGTGCCCATCACCCCGGTGGCCGGGCTCGCCCAGGCCTACGTGACCTGGTCCAAGACCCCGGCCGCGAGCGACGTGGTATGGAGCGAGGACGACCCGGTCGTGGTCGACCTGGTGGCGGTCGATCGCCTGCAGGTGCGCGTCGACGCCGCCAACGCCGGGCACACGATCTGGTGGCAGGTGGTCGAGTACACCAACGCCGCCGATATCAACGTGCAGCGCGGCTCGACTTCGCTGACCGGCGCCGCCACCCAGACCAGTGTCGGGATCGCGAGCGTCGGCCTCGGGCGCAGTTTCGTGCTGGCCGGTTTCCGCACCTCCGGCAGCGGCAGCGACATCGACGAGCGCATGGTCTCGGCCGAGTTCCAGAACGCCTCGAGCCTGCGTTTTCGGCGCGAGGATGCGGGCGACGACCTCACCGAGATCGGCTGGCAGGTGGTCGAGTTGCTCGACGGCTCCACCGTGCGCAGCGGCGAGGCCAACTTCAACAACGCCCAGACGATGCGCACCGTCGGCCTCGGGACGGTCGACCTCGGCCGCTCGGTGGCGTTCGCTTCGGTGCAGGCCGCCGCCGGTCAGAGCCTCGGGCGCACACGCTACGACGGCGACGACATCATCGGCTATGGCTCGGCGACGCTCGCGCTCTCCGCCACGCAGTTGACCGTGCAGCGCGCAATCGGCGGCGAGCATGCACGCATCAACTGGTTCGTCATCGAGTTCAGCGGGCCCGCCTTGCCGGTGGCCGAGTGGCGCTTCGACGAGTGCGGCTACAGCAACGGCGCCGGTGAGGCGGTGGACACCGCGGGTACCTATGACGCCACGCCCTACAACGGTGTCGACAGCGACGCGCCCGGGCAGGTCGGGCGCTACGCGGCGCTGCTCGATCGCCAGCACCACCTGCGCACGTCGGTGCCCACCACCGGCACCTGGAGCGTGTCGGTGTGGTTCCGCAAGCCTTTCGACGGCAGCTACCGCTACCACGTGCTGGGCGCGGTGGCGGGCGGCGGCGACCTGCTGTTCCTCGACCGCGACAGCAACTACCGCTGGGGGACCTACCAGCCCGGCAACGTGAACTACGGCAGCTTTCGCTTCGGCACGCTGAGCGACGGCTGGCACCACCTGGTGCTGACCGGGGCCGGGAACGTGACGCGCCTGTACATCGACGGGGCCTTTCGCGACCAGGTCAACGGCCAGACCACGGGCACGCTCACCTACCTCGGCACGTCGTTCGATTCGGTGGACACCGGCTCGGCGCAGGGGTTCGGCGCGCCACTCGACGAGTGGCTGCTGTTCCACGAGGTCATCCCGGACGCGCAGATCGCCGCCCTCTTCGCCAACCAGGGCGCAGGCAACAACGCGGACGGCACGCCGCGCACCGTCAACTGCGCGAGCCTTGCCGGCTTCACGGTGACGGTGGCGCCGAGCGCGAGCACCTGCGTCGCGGCGAGCGTCACCGTGCAGGCCGTGGACGCCAACGGCAACCCTTTCACCGGCTACGTCGGCACCGCCGACCTGACCACCTCCAGCGGCAACGGCAACTGGAGCCTCGACACCGGCAACGGCACGCTGGCGCCGGACCCGGATACCGACGATGACGGTGGGGCCGCCTACGCCTTCGACCCTGCCGACCTGGGCGCGGTGACGCTGTTGCTGGCCAACACCCATGCCGACACCCTGACGATCACCGCGGCCGACGCGCCGGCGGCGGTCAGCGGAACCAGCAACCCGGTCGCCTTCGCCGACAACGCCTTCGTCATCACCAATACCGGTTTCACCCACCCGGTGGCCGGCCGCGACCACGGCTTCGAGGTGACGCTGTGGCAGCGCGACACCAGCCTGCCGGTGCCGGACTGCCAGATCGCCACCGGTTACGCGGGGGTGCGCTCGCTCGACGGCTGGTACGACCCCGGCGCCAACCACCC
>JBFJWO010000327.1:0-6159 GCA_041623575.1 Gammaproteobacteria bacterium | reverse complement strand
GTCGGGGCTGCACGGCGTCATGCGCCGCGCCGGGCTCGTCGAGCGGCTGGTCAGTGACGGGGAAATCCGCGCGGCGCGCAACGAGCCGCCGGACGATACGCGCGCCTACACACGCGCCATGCTGCTGCGCCGCTGGGGTCGACAGGTCGAGAGCATGGACTGGGACCGCGTGCGCTTTGCCGCGGGCGCGATCGCGATGCCCGACCCGCGGGACTACACCCGTGAGCAGACCGAAGCGCTCTTTGCACGCGGCTCGCTCGCCACGCTGCTGGCCGCCTTCGGCGAGCGATCATCCACCACCCACGACGGAGGACACGACTCATGAACGATCAACGCGAACGCCAGCGACCCGCCGGACCCGACGGCAGCCCCCAGGAAACCGACGCGGAGCGCGAACGCCTCGCCGAGCGTCGCGAGCGCACCGAGCGCCTGCTTCGCGAAGCCGGTGCCGCCGCAACGGCCGCCGTGCTGTCGCGTGATGCGCAGGCGTTCATCCAGGCCAATCGTCAGCGCGGCGGCCAATAAGGCCACGCGCTGCACCGGGAGCGAGCAACATGACAGCGACGCTGATGGGGGGGATGGAGACCGAGTACTCGGTCACCGCGTTCGACGCCAAGGGCTCGCCGGCCGATCGCGATGCCTGCATCGCGGCGCTCACCCGGCACGTGGCGCGCGCGACCGGGGCCGTCTCGGCGGGAGGCGGTGACAGCGACTGGTTCCTGCCCAACGGGCAGCGACTCTACCGCGATGTCGGCGACCACCCCGAGTCGTCCACGCCGGAATGCACCTCGCCCGCCGAAGTGATCTGCTACGCCCGTGCCGGCGATGCCCTGGTTGCGGACGCCGTGCGGGCGCTGGAGGCGCAATCGAGCGGGGAGATCGTCGTCAGCCGCTGCAACAACGGCTACGGCGGCGGGGCCACCACGTGGGGATCGCACGAGAGCTATCTCCTGTCGCTGGACGACTTCGTCGGCCGCCTGGCGCCGCAGTTGCTTGCGCACCTGGCCTCGCGCATCGTGATCACCGGCGCGGGCGGGTTCAACAACCGCAGCCCCGGGCTGCGGTTCATGTTGTCGCCGCGGGTGGCCCATCTCGAGCGTGTCACCTCGGGCGGCTCGACGGCGCGGCGCCCGATGCTGCACACGAAGAACGAGCCGCTGTCCGGCGGCTACAACCGCCTGCACCTGATCTGCGGCGAGAGCCTGTGTTCGCAGACCGCCGACTACCTGCGCATCGGTACCACCGCGCTGGTGGTCGCGATGATCGACGCCGGGCTCGATCCGGCGGGCCGCTTCGTGCTGCGCGCGCCGCTGGCGGCCATGCGCCGGTTCGCTGCGAGCGAAAGCGCGGACGTGGCGACCCGTTCCGGCGTGCGTGCCCTCGACATCCAGCGCCAGTACCTGGGCGCGGCGCGCGCCAACCTGGGGATGCCGTTCATGCCGGCCTGGGCGGAGGAATGCTGCGAGCGCTGGGCCGCGGCGCTCGATGCGCTGGAGGACGAGGCGGGGCCGCCGCTCAACCTCGACTGGGCGCTCAAGCTCACGTTGTTTCGCGAGCACGCCGCGCGCCACGGCATCGACTGGCGGCACCTGGCGCTCTGGAGCCGGGTGCTGGAAGGGCTGCACAGGGTGTGGCGGCGCGCCGGCCTGCCCCGGGCACACCTCGGCCGCAGCGAGGTCGAGTTGCTGCGCCGGCGTGGGGAGCGGCCCGCCGAGGCGGTCGGCCGGCTCACGCGCGAACTCGCCGACGAGGGGTTCGACTGGTCGCAGCTCGACGACGTCTACGCGCTGCGAGCCGAGCTCTTCGAGATCGACACCCGCTTCGCCCAGCTCGGGGAGCGTGGGATCTTCAACCGCCTCGACGCCGACGGCGTGGTCGAGCACCGCGTCGTGTCATCAGACGCCGTGCGCGCGGCGATGCACTCGCCGCCGGCCCGGGGTCGAGCGCGCGTTCGCGGTGAGCTCATCCGCGAGCTCGCGGGCAACGGCCGGGTACTGTGCTCCTGGGACCGCCTGATCGACCTGTCCCGGCGCCGTGCAATCACCCTCGACGACCCGTTCTCGAGCGAGCGACCGCCGTGGCAGCCGCTGCGCTGAGTCCCCTTTCGCGACGCGGGTCGCCGTCTCAGTGCACGCGCTCCGCTGCGGCCGTACGCTCCATTGCCTCGATCTCGGTCTCGAGCTGGTCGATGGTCATTTTCATCAGCGCGCCGTTCAGGCCGGGCCCCGGGGGCAGCGGGTAGCGGTCGCGCAACTCCTGGATGCCGTTGGTGAGCAGCCGGTCGAAGAGATCCACTTCCCGCGCGACCTGCGTGGGGGCCTCCGTAATGGTGGTCACGTCGAAGCCGCCGGACGGCCACAGCCGGCGCCCTTCGAAGACGTAGTCGTGGTCGAGCAGCAGGAGGTTTCGCTCGTCCATCGCAAAGCGCACGATGGTGAAGCGGGCCACCACGTCCGGGCGGCGCAGCAGCCCGCGCAGGAACGCCGCAAGGTGGCGCATGCGCCCGAGGTAGCGTTGCGCCTCCTGCGGGTGCTCGCGCACCAGCTCCTCGGCGGAGCAGAACGAGAGGATGACCTTGAACGCCGCGCCGCGCTCGAGCAGCTCGCACATCGCGTCGCGTTCCTCCACCAGCAGCCCGCCGAAGACGCTGTCGTCGAGGTGCGCCGGCTCGTTGTCGGCGATGGCGAAGCTCGACAGCCGCGCCAGGATGCGCACGGCATAGCGGTCGTCGGGCCCGCGCGGTTGTTCGATGTTGCGCAGGATGGCGACGATGCGCTGCGTGCGCGACTCGCGGTCGGCAACGTAGGCCGGCAGGGAGTAGGTGAGCGGCGCCCCCGGGCCGAGGCGGATGGTCGGTGCGTTGGGCGCGTACGGACGGGGATTCTGGCTCACGCCGTGGCGCTGCGCCCAGCGCCGCGTCCGCTCGGCGGCATACTCGTGCACCGCGAAGACCGAGACGCCGCCCACGGCTTGATTCGCGAGCGCCGCGGGGTTGTCCAGCGCCTCGGCGAGGTAGTGGGTGTACACACCGCCGCCCAGCAGGGCGTCCTCGTGGGAGCATTCGCCGACGCTGCACGAGGACAGCACGATCATCTCCTCGGCGCGGCTGATCTTGCTCGCGAACGATTCGGGCAGCGCGGCGGCCGCCGTGCCAGTGGCCGACCGGCGGCAGGTTTCGAAAATCACCAGGCGTTGCTTGGCCGGCACCGCGCCGATGGCGTCGAGCAGTGCGGCCAGGCGCACGCACTGATCGAGGTGGCGCGGGTGACCGTCGGCCGGTACCAGGTAGGTCTCGCCGTCGGCCTCGAACGCGTCGCCGGCGAAATAGAACACGAACAGCTCGAGCGGCTCCGCCTCGCGCAGCTCCCACAACCGGCCGTAGAGCACGTTCCAGCGAATAGCTCGCTGGGCCAGCGTGGCGCACGATCCCTTGAGCTTCAGCGTGTTGCTGGCGCCGAACCCGTAGCGCCCGCTGGTCAGGGCTTCGTAGAGCCGGTCGCAGTCGGTCTCGGCGAATGCCAGCCGCTCGTCGCTGCCGAAATGTTCGTCGATGGCGACGAGCAGTGCGAGTCGTTTCATGGTGGTTTCCTCCGTCGTTCTAGGTGTAGTAGTGAACTAGCCCGGCGTCCCCTCGGCGTGCAGGGCGAGCAGGCGCTCGCCGGTGGACCGGCACGTGACGAGGTGGTTGACCAGGCGCAGCCGGGGGCTGGCGAGCAGCGGGTAGGCCGCGCTCTCCTTGGTTTCGTGGCAGGCGGCGCAGGGCGCGGCGAGGCAGATCACGTGCTTGCCGGTCTGGCAGAACCGGTAGAGGTCTTCGAGCTCGAGCAGGGTGACCGTTTCGATGCCCCTGGCGTAGTCGAGCACGCGCTCGGCCGAGAAGGGCCGCCACATGATGTCGCCGACCATGGCCTCGTTCTCCAGAAAGCGCCGCTTGTCCTTGTTGGCGGGCATCGCAAGGACCTCGGACTGGAACTCGCTGTGCGCGTCCCCGGCGCTGGCGAGCGAGGTGATCACGATGTCCATGTCGCGGGCGAACTTGAAAGCCTCGCCGGTGCGCGGTCCGCGTCGCAGACGGGCGTAGTCGGTCTTCTTGACGAAGGCCGGAGCGAACAGGCCCATCAGCCCGACGTCGTGATGCAGTTCCTCGAAGGCGGCGATGAACGACGTCGGCGCGCGCGTCGGCTTGTCGATGTAGAATCCCGACGTCATGGCCTGGAACACCAGCTTCACGGGCAACTTCTCGATCGCCGCCAGCTCGCTCCTGAGCCGTGCAGCGAAACGCTGCGTGGTGGCGCCCCCGCCGAGCCCGATCTGCACCGGCTGCCCGGGGCGCTCGGCGGCGAGCTGCGCGATCAGCTCGAGCACGATCTCGACACCGCGCCCGACGATGGCGCCGACCGCATGATCGCGTGCCGCGTCGACGACGTGGATGTCCACCGAGGGGAAGTGGGTGCGCAGCGCGTGTTCGGTGCGCACGCACTTGGGCGCGCGCAAGTGCAGGAACTGGCGCGCCACACCCTCGCGAACGATGAAGTAGACGGACTCCCGGGTGAGGCCCGTGATGCCGCGCCGCCCGAGGTCCGCGAGGATATCGGTCGCGCGCTGCCCGTGCAGGAACTGCTCGCAGACCGCGAACACCAGGCTGTCGTCGAACTTGCGCTTTTTCCGAGCCACCGCAGCCCAAAAACCGTTGCCTACAATTCCCCCTCGTCGCCCGACGCTGTAGGATTCCTACAGTCGTCGAGCAATCCAACAATACGCTCTTCGGGACCTGCGGACCAGCACTGATTGGCGCCTGAAACGAGCGCCCGACTCATTGCGCATCGGGCGCGCCAAGACAGGAGTCGGCACAACGGGCCTCGTCCGTTCGAGCGCCACGAATCAGGTATTCCCACTGGCCGCAATCGCCCGTCGATCGCGGCCGTGTGGTGCGTAACGAACCCGGCCCGCGACGTTGATCTCGGTCAATGACGCAGGCCCGTTGGTCCCCGAAGATCGCTACACCCGTCGCGGCAGACCGCGGGGGAAGTTGTCGGGCGTGCGTGGCCCGCGGGGAACAGATGTTCGAGATACGAATTCACGGGCGCGGCGGACAGGGCGTGGTCAGCGCCGCGGAGATGCTCTCCATCGCGGCCTTCGAGGAGGGCAAGCACGCGCAGGCGATCCCCAGTTTCGGCTCCGAGCGCATGGGCGCGCCGGTGGTCGCCTACGTGCGCATCGACGATGAGCCCATCGAGATCTGCGAGCCGGTGTTGTCACCCGACCTGCTCATCATCCAGGACCCGACGCTGTTCCACACGGTCGACGTGTTCGGGGGCCTGGCCGACGACGGCTTCGTGCTGGTCAATTCGAGCCGCGGCGTCGAGGCGTTGCACATCGGGGACGCGGTAGGGCACCTGCCCGCGAAGCACGTGGCCACGGTCGCCGCCACCGAGCTCGCCATGCAATACCTCGGGCGCCCGACACCCAACACCGTGCTGCTCGGCGCCCTGACGGCGCTCACCGACGTCATCCACCTGGGCTCGGTGGTGACGGCCATCAACGACAAGTTCTCCGGCGAGGTGGCCGAGCGCAACGTACTTGCCGCGCAGGCCGCGCACGACGAGGCACGCGCGGCGTGAGCGCACGGGAGCACCTTTCATGTTGACCCAGATCGAGGGCTCGGCGGCGGTCGCGAAGGCCGTCGCGCTGTGCCGGCCCGAAGTCATCGCGGCCTATCCGATCACCCCGCAGACCCACATCGTCGAAGGGTTGGGAGAGATGGTGAAGCGCGGCGAGGTCGGCAACTGCCAGTTCATGAACGTCGAGTCCGAATTCGGCGCCATGAGCACCTGTATCGGCTCGTCCGCCGCCGGCGCGCGTACCTACACGGCGACCTCGAGCCAGGGGATGCTGTTCATGATGGAGGCGGTCTACAACGCCTCCGGCATGGGCTTGCCGATCGTGATGACCGTGGGCAACCGCGCCATCGGCCCGCCGATCAACATCTGGAACGACTGGAGCGACTCGATGTCGGCGCGCGACGCGGCCTGGATCCAGTTGTTCGTCGAGACCAACCAGCAGGCCGCGGACGTGCACGTGCAGGCTTTTCGCCTCGCCGAGTCCGCCAGCCTGCCGGTCATGGTGTGCATGGACGGCTTCATCCTCACCCACGCCTAC
>JBFJWO010000326.1:0-6173 GCA_041623575.1 Gammaproteobacteria bacterium | reverse complement strand
GCGCGGGGCTGGTGCTGCTGGCCGCGACCAACCGCCCGGAGATCCTCGACCCCGCGCTGCTGCGGGCCGGGCGCTTCGACCGCCAGGTGCTGGTCGATCGCCCGGACAAGGTCGGGCGCGTGCAGATCCTCGCGGTGCATGCGAAAAAGGTGAAGCTCGCCCCCGCTGTCGACCTCGAGCAGGTCGCCGCGTTGACCACCGGCTTCAGCGGCGCCGACCTCGCCAACCTCGTCAACGAGGCCGCGCTGCTCGCCACCCGCCGCCGCGGCGAGTCGGTGTCGCTCGACGACTTCACGGGCGCCATCGAGCGCATCGTCGCGGGCCTGGAGAAGAAGAACCGGCTGCTGAACCCGCACGAGCGCGAGGTGGTGGCCTTCCACGAGATGGGCCACGCACTGGTGGCGCTCTCCAGCCCCGGCGCGGACCCGGTGCACAAGGTCTCGATCATCCCGCGCGGCATCGGCGCGCTGGGCTACACCATCCAGCGCCCGACCGAGGACCGCTTCCTGATGACGCGCACCGAGCTCGAAGACAAGATCGCGGTGCTGCTCGGCGGCCGCGCCGCGGAGAAACTGGTGTTCGGTCATCTCTCGACCGGCGCCGCCGACGACCTCGCCAAGGCGACCGACATCGCCCGCAACATGGTCACCCGCTACGGCATGGACGAGCAGCTCGGCTACGTCGCTTACGAAGAGGAAAAGGTCGGCCTCCTCGGCCCGGGCAACGCCTACCGGGAACGCGAGTACAGCGAGGACACGGCGCGCGAGATCGACACGGCGGTAAAGGGTATCATCGCCGGCGTTTTCGACCGCGCGTTCGCCACGCTGGAGCGTAACCGCGCGGTGCTGGAGCGCTGCGCG
This sequence comes from Gammaproteobacteria bacterium, assembly GCA_041623575.1. Taxonomy (GTDB): domain Bacteria; phylum Pseudomonadota; class Gammaproteobacteria; order JAHELT01; family JAHELT01; genus JAHELT01. The sequence continues at coordinate 5,313 of JBFJWO010000326.1, read as the reverse complement.
CGGGCCCTGCTGGAACGCGAGACGCTAGGCGAGACCGAGCTGCGCGAGCTCACCGGCGACCTGGTCGGGCCTGCGCCGGCGGCTGCGTGCGCGACGGGCGACCAGCGACGCGGCGGGACCGGGTCAGCCTAGCACGAGCGATGCCTCGCAACGGCTCACCGAACGCCAGGGGCGGGCGCGGTTCAGGAGTGGAGACAGGGCATGGCGAGTTGCGAATCGTTCGTCGCCGAGGGCGGCTGCAGCTGCCGCCAGGTGCGCTATCGCCTCGAGGCACGGCCCTTGTTCGTGCACTGCTGTCATTGCCGCTGGTGCCAGCGGGAATCGGGGGCCGCGTTTGCGCTCAACGCCATCGTCGAATCCGACCGGGTGTCGCTGCTGTCGGGCGAACCCGAGACCGTCGAGACACCGACGCACAGCGGCAGGGGACAGCAGGTGATCCGTTGCCCGCGCTGCCGGGTCGCCGTGTGGAGCCACTACGCGAGCGCCGGGCCGGTGCTGAGCTTCGTGCGGGTCGGCACCCTCGACGATCCCGACCCCTTGCCCCCCGACATTCACATCTTCGCCGCGTCCAGGCAGCCCTGGGTCGTGATCGCGCCCGACGTCCCGGCCGTGGCGCAATACTACGACCGCGAAGACTACTGGCCGGCCGCGAGCCTGGCGCGCTACGCGGCCGTGCTGCCGGCAATCGCCGCGTATCGGGCTGGGTGCGCGCCCGAAAGTCGATGAGGACGTCGGTGTGAGCGTCGAATCCGGACAGCTGCCCGAAACCGGGGTGACCTGCGCCTCCTGCGAGGCGTGCTGTTGTCGGCTGGAAGTGCTGCTGATCACCGACACCGGTGTGCCCGAACGGTTCGTCGCGGTCGATGACCTCGGCGGCAGGACGATGGCCCGTCTGGACGATGGCTGGTGCGCGGCGCTCGATCGCAACACGCTGCGCTGTACGGTCTACGCCAGCCGGCCCTGGGTGTGCCGCGAATTCGAGATGGGCGGCAGCGAGTGCCTCGCCGAACGCGCGGCCCACCTCGGCGGCGGGTGAGGGCGGGCTCGATCGGCAGCCGGTGACCGGTTCAGCCCTCGGGACGTTCCCGCAGCCGCGGGTCGAGCACGTCGCGCAGGCCGTCGCCCATCAGATTGAGCCCGAGCACCGTAATGGCGATCGCCATGCCCGGGTAGAAGCAGATCCACGGCGCTTCCTGCACGTAGGTACGGCCTTCGGCGATGATGTTGCCGAGCGAGGGCGTGGGCGGAGCCGGGCCGACACCGAGAAAGGAAAGAATCGCCTCGGCCAGGATGGCCACGGCGAACACGAACGTCAGCTGCACGATCAGCGGGGAGAGCGAGTTGGGCAGGATGTGCACCAGCACGATGCGCAGGTGTCCGGCGCCCGCCGCGGTTGCCGCTTCCACGTAGGGCATTTCGCGCACTACCAGCACGCTGGCGCGGGCGACGCGCGCGGTGCGCGGCGTGAACGTGACCGTCAGGGCGATGGCGGCGTTGAGTTCGGACGGGCCCAGCACCGCGGCCAGCGCGATCGCGAGCAGCACGCCGGGGAAGGCCATCAGGCCGTCCATCACCCGCATGACGGCGTTGTCGACCCAGCGCACGTAGCCGGCCAGCAACCCGATCACCGTTCCCAGCACCCCGGTGGCGACGACCACCAGCAGGCCGATGCGCAGCGACACCCGCGTGCCGTGGATGATGCGGCTCACGATGTCGCGGCCGAAACCGTCGGTGCCGAACCAGTGCTCGGCGCTCGGCGCCGAGAGCAGCGCGCGGTAGTTGTTCTTGTTCGGATCGTAGGGCGCGATCCAGTCCGCGAGGATCGCGAGCAGCAGGATCAACAGGAACAGGCTGCCGCCGAAAGCGAACGAGCGATGGGCGAGCAGCCGCCGGGCGAGCGCCAGCAACGCCAGCCAGCGGGCCGGCGCGTGAGCGGCGGGCCGTGCGGCCTCAGCGCTCATGGCGGACCCGGGGGTCGAGCCAGCCGTAGAGGATGTCGACGACCACGTTGACCAGCACGAAAGTGGCGGAGGTCATCAGCAGGCCGCCCTGGATGATCGGGTAATCGCGTCGCTGGATCGCGCCGATGATCAGCCGGCCGACGCCGGGCAGCGAGTACACCGTCTCGATCACCACGGCCCCGCCGAGCAGCACACCGGTGATGACGCCGATCAACGTGACCACGGGAACCAGCGCGTTGAGCAGCGCGTGCTTGAAGATCACGGCGCGCGCCCGCAGCCCCTTGGCCCTGGCCGTCTGGATGTAGTCCTGGCTGAGGACGTCGAGCATGCTCGAGCGGGTCATGCGCGCGACGACGCCCATCTGCGTGAAGGCGAGCGTCAGGGCCGGCAGCGTCATCGAGCGCAGCCAGCCGGCGAAGTCCTCCGACGGCGACACGTAGCCGCCCGTCGGCAGCCAGCCGAGCTGCACGCCGAACAGGAAGATGAGCACGATGCCGAACCAGAAATCGGGGATCGACAGGCCCAGCAGCGCGATCGTCATCGCCCCCTGGTCGGCCAGGGTGTTGTGACGCACGGCGGCGATGATGCCGAGCAGCAGGCCCAGCGCGATCGTGAGCACCAGCGCGATGCCGGCCAGCGACAGCGTGATGGGCAGTCGCTCCAGCACCGCGTCGGTCACCGAGCGCCCGAGCAGGTAGGACTGGCCGAGATCGCCTTGCAGGAGGTCGCGGTACCAGATGAGCGCGCGCTCGAGGATGGGGCGATCGAGGCCGAGGTCTTCGCGGATCGAGGCGAGCTCGGCGGGCGTGGCGTCCGGCCCGGCGATCTCCGAGGCGACGTCGCCCGGCACCAGCCAGATGATCAGGAACGAGACGACCGAGACGACGAACAGTACCGGGATCGCGCTGAGCAGCCGGGCGAGCAGATAGCGAGACATGCCGTGAATGTGCCCCCGCGAGCAAGGTGTGCGCAACCGGGCGTGTTGGCCCGGCTGGCCGCGGACCCGCGCCCGCGCCGGGCGGCACGGGGCGGGACCGGCGAGGCGGGTCAGGGCGCTCGGCCCTGACCCGCGGTCACGCCGCTATTCGAACCAGACGTCGTGCAGCCGGGGGAAACGGTAGGGCCTGAAGCCTTTCACGTTCGAGCGCGTCGCCTGCATCATGCCCACGTCGCCGAGCTTGGTGATGCCGTTGATCTCGTACATGCGTTTCTGGAAATCCGCGAACGCCTGCACCCGCTCGTCCTGGGCCGGCGCGGACACCAGCCGCTGGTAGGCCGCTTCGAGACCGGCGTCCTTGACGCGCATGTGCGGCGCCTTGCCGGTCATCGTGGCCGCCAGGCCGTAGGGCCCGAGGAAGGGCTCGATGCCCATCATGAGCGTCCAGCCGTTCCAGCCCTCGTCCTGCAGGCGTATCTGCAGCGCGGTCGGCCAGTCGACCAGTTTCACCACCGCGTTGATGCCGACCGACTTCATGCGCTCGGCGATCACCACCGCCGCGCGATTGTGCTCGCCGTAGGCCGAGTCGGTGAGAATCGCGAACTCCTCACCCTTGTAGCCGCTCTCGGCGACCAGCGCCTTGGCCGCCGCGATCGCGCCCTGGTTGTACTGATCGGCGCCGATCCCGCCGGCGTTGTAGGCGGTGCCGGGATACTGCCAGCCGTGGTCGAGTCGATAGAGACCCTCGGTCGCGATCGCCATCACCTCTTCCATGTCGAGCGCGATCTGCACGGCGCGACGCAGCTTGGGGTTGTCGCTCGGCGCCTGTTTCATGTTGTAGATGAAAGTGAGCATCGCCCAGGGCATGTTCTCGTGCACGGTGACGCCGCTGTTCGATTCCAGGCGCCGCGCAGCGGGCACCGGAAGCTGCTCCACGAGGTGGACTTCGCCGGCTTCGAGCGCGGCCACGCGCGCACCCGCCTCGGGCATGACGCGGAAGGTGACGGTATCGAGGTAGGCGGTTTTCTTGCCCCCGAAACCGTCCGGCCCGGCGTGGTCGGTGTCCTGCGCGTAGGCGTCGAAACGCTCCAGCTTGACGTGGCTGTCGGGCACGTACTCGACGAAGCGGTAGGGCCCGGTGCCGATGACCTCGATCTCGTTGCGGCCCTTGTCGGCCTGCTCGGCGGGAATGATGACGGCGGGCGCGCGCGGCGAGGCGAAGGACTCGATGAAAGTCGGCGTCGCTGCCTTGAGCCGCAGCGTGATCTCGTACTCGCCCGTCATCTCGATGGAAGCCACCGGGTCGAGCATGTTCTCGGTCGCGCCGACCCGGGTGTAGCGTTCGAGCGAGGCTTTGACGTCCACGGCCGTCATGTCGGTGCCGTCGTGGAACTTCACTCCCCGGCGCAGCGGGATTCGAATGGTCTTGCCGCCGTCGAGCAGCTCCCAGCTCTCGGCCAGGATCGGGATCGGCCTGACGCTCTCGTCGAAGCCGATGAGCTGCTCGTAGATGTTCATGTTGATGTTGCGCGAGGCCTGTGAGGACGTGACCATCGCGTCCAGGCTCGGCGGATTGGAACTCTGGGCGACGATGATGTGCCCGCCCCTGGTCTGTGCCGAAGCGCCGCTGGAGACGGCGAGCGCAATCGCACCGGCGCTCGCGACGCCCACCAGCGTCGCGCGTGAAAACGACCCGATACTCTGACGAATCATGGTGTTTCTCCTCTCTCCTCGTGCGCTGGCCGGAGAAGCGTGCGGATGGAAGTTCTTCCCCGTCCCGGGGCGGACCGCGATCGTCGGTGTGATCGCTCGTCCGCATTTCGTATAATCGTATACGCATTCAGGTGAGCCCTCAACTCGTTCCAGGCATCGTCACGTGACCGATACGCCCGTCAAGAACCCTGCCGAGCGCCACGCCGCACTCTCGGCGATCGCTCCGCTGACGCTGGTCGACCAGATCGTCGAGGCCATCGTAGAGGCCGCGGCCACCGGGGTGTTCCTGCCCGGCGACCGGGTGGTGGAGGCCGACCTCGCGCGACGCTTCAACGTGAGCCGGGTACCGGTGCGCGAGGCGATGCGCCTGCTGGAGAGCCAGGGCATCCTGATCAACGTGCCCTATCGCGGCATGCGCCTGATGGACGTCAGCGCCGAGCGGGTCGAGAAGATCCTTCAGGTGCGCCTCGCGCTCGAGATGGTGGCGGCCCGCCAGGTACAGCAGCGCGCCGCGGTGGAGCCGGCGGTGCTCGAGCCGCTGGCCCGGATCGTGGACGAAATGCGCCGCGCCGCGGCGGCGGGCGATGCGTACCACGTCGCCACTCTCGACACGGCTTTCCACCGTGGCCTGTGCGAGCTGAGCGGCAACGAGGTGCTGGTCGCCACCTGGGAGCCGCTGGCGCGCCAGCTCACCATCGTGTT
>JBFJWO010000325.1:0-6190 GCA_041623575.1 Gammaproteobacteria bacterium | reverse complement strand
GCAACCCGCGAACCTGTACCATTTCGTGTGCAACAACGGCGTCTACGAAGCGAACGGCAGCCACCCGGTGCCGGGCGGCGGACGCGTGGAGTTCGCGTTGCTGGCGCGCGGGGCGGGCATCGACTCGACCCACCGCTTCGCCACGCTCGCCGAGTTCGACGCCGGCATCGGCGAAGTCCTGGCCGCGCGCGGCCCGGTGTTCGTCGACCTGGCGGTGGAACAGGGCGAGGTCTATCCGCAGGATTACACGCAGCTGCACAGCGCCGAGCGTCGCGCGGCGTTCCGACGGGCGGTGCAAGGGGATCCATCGTGAGCGAGCGCGTGCCGGTCAACCCGGGCCGGGTCGAGTGGGCCGGCAACAACCCCGGCATCTACCTGCGCGACAGTGCCGACGGGCCCTGGACGGCGCTCGCGGTGTATTTCCACATCGTGCTCTCACCGCGCGGGCGCGGTCGCACCATGATCGTGCTCGGCGAACCGGACCGCGCCGAGGGCCTCGCGGCGAACAATGTCTGCCTCACCGACAACCACGACCTGACCCGTTACCTGCTCGAGGGGTTCGTCTCGAAGTTTCCGTCGTTTCGCGGCAAGGCCGGCCTCGACGCCATGTCCTGGCACGACCTCGAGCGCGTGCACATCGAAGACGCGTTGCCGGCACGCTACACGATGTCCGCCGCCGCACCACAGGTGCAGGCGGTGATGACGCTCGAGGCGCTGGGCGAACCGTTCCCGGTCGAGGTCACGCCCGAGACCAGCGCGACCGGCGCGCACGACATGTACAGCGTGTTCCTCGAAGCCAAAGCGGCGAGCATCGCCGTCAACGGCACGCGCCTGCGCGGGCGGGTCACCGACCGGCAGTTCTTCGGCAAGACCATGAGCACCGCGTTCCTGGCCCTGTCGGAGACCTGGGTGTCGCCGCTCGCCGCGGGCTGAGCGAGCGAGAGGACAACCGAGATGCCGCTGAAGACCCCGATCAACCCCGGCAAGGTGGTGTGGAGCGGCGAGAACCACGGCATGCTGCTGAAAGCCGCGCCCGACGGGCCGTGGACGGCGCTGGCGCTGTTCTTCCGCCTCTACTACTCGCCCGCCGGCAGCGGCACCGCGTTGCTCCTGTACGAGGAACCCGACCTCGCCGAGAGCCTGCCGCGGGCCTGCAACGTGATGATCTCCGACAACGAGCCCATGGCCCGCTACCTGATGAGCGACTTCGTGGCGCGGCTGGGCAACAGCCCGTTCGGCACCGCGCCGGCGTTCCCGGCCGTGCAGTTCGTCGCCCTCGAGGAGAGTCACGCCAGCGGCGACCCGGGATCGCGTTTCAGCGAAGTGGTGCGGGCCCCCGGCATCGACGTGGAACTCGTCTGGGACGGGCTCGGTACCCCGCGGGCGCTCGAGCTGCCGAAAGAGCTGACCGGCGGCAAGGAGAACGACCTGTTCACCCTGCTGGTCGAATCGCGCCGCCCGGCCATCGTGCTGAACGGGCGGACCCTGCCGGGCGAACCCGTGGCCCGCGTGCAGGCCGGCATCGAGACCACCACGGCGTTCCTCTACTTCTCCGAGACCTGGATCGCCCCCGGCTGAACGGCATCCGCGCCCGAATTCAAGGTCTGCCCGCGATCGGCGAGTAGCTGAGCGGCGGGCGCTCGTCGAAGGCCTCGAGGCCCGCGCACCTGCTCGCACAGGCGCACGACATAGCCGCGTTCGTGCACCTCGGCGGTGGCGTGCCACGTACGCCGGCTGGGTTCGATGGACGGTGGCGCGCTGTCGCGCGGGCGACAATCGGCGCGGCTCCTTCAGTGGCGAAATTCGCGGGCCGCGCCTATGATGCAGGATTCGAAAAAGCCCGACCAATGCAGCGCTACTCGTTTCTCGCCCTCGCCCGCAACGCACTCACCGGCCACCGCGACTGGCAGGCGGCCTGGCGCAGTCCACCGCTGCGCGAGGCGTACGACGTCGTCATCGTCGGCGCGGGTGGTCACGGGCTGGCCGCTGCCTACTACCTCGCGCGCAACCACGCCATCACCAACGTGGCGGTGCTCGAGCGCGGCTGGCTCGGCGGCGGCAACGTCGCGCGCAACACCGTCACTATCCGCTCCAACTACCTGCGCGACGAGAGCATCCCGTTCTACGTCAAGTCGGTAGCGCTCTACGAGGATCTCGCCCGCGAGCTCAACTTCAACCTGATGTTCAGCCAGCGCGGCATGGTGGACGTGGTCCAGACCTACGGGCGCCTTCGCGACATCAAGCGCCGCATGCTGAACATGGACCTGCACGGCGCAAGCTACGAGGTCATCGACGTGGCGCAACTGCGCCGGCGCATCCCGGCGCTGACCGGCGGCGGCGCGGATTCCCGGTTGCCCGTGATTGCCGGCCTCGTGCACAGGAACGCCGGCGTCGCACGCCACGACGCAGTGGCATGGGGGTATGCGCGCGCCGCCGACGCGCGCGGCGTGGAGATGCACCAGAACACCGAAGTGACCGGCTTCGAGCGCGATCGGCGGGGCGCGATCAGCGCCGTTCGGACCACGCGTGGCATGGTGCATGCGAAGAAAGTGGCCTTGTGCGTATCGGGGCACACACGCTCGCTCACCGACCTGCTCGACCTGCGCCTGCCGCTGCAGTCGTTCAACCTGACGGCGTTCGTCTCCGAACCCGTCAAGCCATTGATCGACGTGGTGGTCAACATGCCGGACATCGGCTGTTATCTCAGCCAGTCCGACAAGGGCGAGCTGGTCATCGGCGGCGGCGTCGACCCCGGCGTGTCGTTCAGACGCGGCATCAAGGTGAATGTGTTCGAGGACACCGTGAGCGCGATGCTGGAGCTCTTTCCCGCGCTGCAACGCCTGAAACTGTTGCGCCAGTGGGGCGGAACGCTGGAGACCGCCGCCGACAACAGCCCCATCGTCTCGGCAACGGACGTTCCCGGCCTCTACGTCAGCGCCGGCTGGTGGGGCGGCTTCAAGGCGATTCCCGCCGGCGGCTACACGCTCGCCCACCTCATCGCCAACGACGCGCCGCACCCGCTGATCGAACCGTTCTCGCTGGCGCGGTTTCGCACGCTCGATTTCGTCCTCGAGACCGGCACTACCGCGAGGTGAGGCGATGCTGCTGATTCCCTGCCCCTGGTGCGGCCCGCGCCACGAAAGCGAGTTCGACAACGCCGGCCCGCTGCGCGCGCGCCGGGCGCACGACCCCGGCACATTGAGCGACGCGCAGTGGCTGGACTACCTGCTGGTGCGGCCCAACCCGTGCGGCGCGCTGCGCGAGCGCTGGTGGCACGCCCGCGGCTGCGGCGAGTGGTTCGAGATCATCCGCCACACGGCGACGCACGAGCTGCTGGGCACCGACGATGAGCGCTGAGCCGATGCGCCTCGCGCACGGCGGGCTGATCGATCGCGGACCCTCGTTGCGGTTCTCGTTCGACGGGCGCCACTACACCGGCCGCCCTGGCGATTCGCTCGCCTCGGCCCTGCTCGCCAACGGTGTACGCCTCACCGGGCGCAGCTTCAAGTACCATCGCCCGCGCGGCATCCAGGGCGCGGGTTTCGAGGAACCGGCGACCCTGGTGCAGCTCTCGGGCGACGAGGATGCCGCCAACCTGCCCGTCACACGGGTCGCCCTGCGCGACGGCCTGGTAGCACGCAGCGTCAACTGCTGGCCTTCCGCGGCGTTCGACCTCGGCGCGCTCGCGCAGGCGTTCGCCGCGCTGCTGCCCGCGGGCTTCTACTACAAGACGTTCATGTGGCCGAACTGGCACTGGTTCGAGCCTTTCATCCGTCGCGCCGCGGGCCTCGGGCGAGCGCCGGCAAGCGCCGCACCGCTCGACTACGAAACGCGCTACGAGCACTGCGACGTCCTGGTGGTGGGTGCCGGCCCGGCCGGGCTGATGGCCGCTTTGGCCGCCGGCACCGGCGGCGCGCGCGTGCTGCTGGTGGACGACGACCGGTTGCCCGGCGGCCGGCTCAACGGAGAGGCGCGGGAAATCGACGGCCGCCCGGCGCACGAGTGGGCGGCAGGCATTGTCGAGCGCCTCGACGCGATGCGCAACGTCGTGCGCCTCGCCGACGCCACCGCCTGGGCCTACCACGAGCACAATTTCCTGCTTGTCACCGAACGCTCGCCCGCGCCGGCGCATGTCTTTCAACGCACCCGGCGCGTGCGGGCCACACAGGTGGTGCTCGCCACCGGCGCCATCGAGCGCCCGCTGGTGTTCGCCGGCAACGACCGCCCCGGGGTGATGCTGGCCGGCGCAGCGAGCACGTACGTGAACCGCTACGCCGTGCGCCCCGGGCGTCGCGCAGTGGTCTTCACCAACAACGACAGCGCCTATCGCACCGCGCTGGATCTCGCGCGAAACGGTGTGGAGGTGGCGGCGGTGGCGGACGTGCGTGAGCACGTCGGCGGCACGCGGATCGAGCAACTGCGCGACGCGCGTATCGAACTGCTCCCGGGCTGGCAGGTCACGCGCACGCACGGCGCGCGAACGTTGCGCGGCGTCTCGGTGCGCGACCCCGGCGGCACTACGCGGCGAATCGCCTGCGACCTGCTGTGCGTGTCGGGCGGTTGGAACCCGGCTGTGCACCTGTTCTCGCAGGCGCGCGGGGAACTGCGTTATGACGAGACGACCTGCGCTTTCGTCCCCGCCGCGGGCAACGAGGCCAATCGCAGCGCGGGCGCCGCGAACGGCGTCTTCGATCTCGCGGCGTGCCTGCGCGAAGGCCTCGAGGCCGGCGTTGCGGCCGCGCGCGCCGCGGGTTTCGATGCCGCGGACGTGCCCGTGCCACGGGTCGACGGCACGGGCGCGGAAACGCCGCTACAGGCGTGCTGGTACGTCGAGGCCCACGCTGGCACGCATCACGCTTTCGTGGACGTGCAGAACGACGTCACGCTGGACGACCTCGGTCTGGCAAGGCGCGAAGGCTACGGCGCCATCGAGCACCTCAAGCGCTACACCACCACCGGCATGGGGGTCGACCAGGGCAAGACCGGCAACGTCAACGCGATCGGCGCGATCGCGCAGCAGACCGGGCAGACCCTGCCCGGCGTCGGCACGACTACCTTCCGCCCGCCGTACGTGCCGGTCGAGTTCGGTGCGATCGTCGGGCGGCGCCGGGGAACGGAGTTCCTGCCCTACCGCCACACGCCCATGACCGCCTGGCACAAGGCGCGCGGTGCGGTGATGTACGAGGCCGGTGCACGCTGGCGCCGTCCGGGCTATTACCCGTCGCCCGGCGAAGGGTTTCAGGCCGCGGTCGATCGCGAGTGCACGGCCGTGCGCGAGACGCTCGGCATGTACGACGGCTCGCCGCTCGGCAAGTTCGAGATCGCCGGGCGTAACGCGCTCGACCTGCTCGAACTGGTCTACACCAACAACTGGCGCAACCTCGCGCCCGGCAACGCCCGCTACGGCTTGATGCTGACCGATGCCGGATTGATCCTCGACGACGGCGTGTGTTGCCGCCTCGGCGAGCACCGCTACCTGATGAGCACCTCGACCGTGAACGCCGACGAGGTCTACCGCCACGTCGAGCACCTGCTGCGGGTCGAGCGCCCCGAGTGGGAAGCCTGGGTGACGCCGGTGACCGCGCGCTGGGCCAACGCCACCGTGTGCGGCCCCCTGGCGCGCGAGGCGCTGCGCGCCGCGGGCACCGACATCGATCTCGACCCGCACGCGTTCCCGTTCATGAGTCTGCGCGAGGGCACCGTCGCCGGTCTGCCCGCGCGGGTGTTCCGGGTCAGCTTCACGGGCGAGCTGAGCTTCGAGGTCAACGTGCCAGCGCGCAACGGGCTCGCGCTGTGGGAGGCGCTGATGAAAGCCGGCGAGGCGTTCGGCATCACGCCGGTCGGCTCGGAAGCGAGCCACGTGCTGCGCGTGGAGAAAGGATTCCTGTCGCTGGGCCACGAGGTCGACGGCACCGCCGACCCGTTCGATCTCGGGCTCGGCTGGGCCATGTCGCGCAGCAAGCCCGACTTCGTCGGCAAGCGCTCGGTGGAGATCCGCCGCGCGAGCGGCAGGCCGCGCCGCGAACTCGTGGGCCTGCTGCCCGAGGATCCGCGCGAAATGCTCGCCGAGGGCGCGCCGATCACGCCCGGCGGGTTGCGCCGCGCCTCCGAGGGGTTCGTGTCCGCCTGCGTGTGGAGCGTGGTACGCAAACGTACCGTGGCGCTCGGCCTGTTGCTCGACGGGCGCCAG
>JBFJWO010000324.1:0-6191 GCA_041623575.1 Gammaproteobacteria bacterium | reverse complement strand
GGCGCGGGCCTCGTCGAGCGCCTGGCAGCAGCGACCGCCTGTTCCGAGCAACGCGCGGCCTTCGCGGTGACCGGCGTGCAACAGCTCGGCCTGGCCATCGGCGCGGCGATGAGCGGCATCGTCGCCAACGGCATCGGCTTCGCGCAGGGCGTGTCTATCCACACGGCAGAACGCGTGGCGTGGTGGGTGTTCGCGGCGTTCGTGCCGGTTGCCGTGCTCGCCAACCTGCTGGCCTGGTGGCGACCGAACGCCGATCCGAAAGCGAGAAAAAACTTCAGATAATAGGCCTATCTGATTGATAGTTATGCATTTACATCGAGGACGAAAACGCCCCGTCGACCGCCAGCACCTGGCCGTTGACGTACGAGGCCTCGTCGGAGGCGAGGAACACGGCGACCGGCCCGATCTCCTCGACCCGACCCCAGCGCCCGGCCGGCGTGCGCGAGCACACCCACGCGTTGAAGGCCTCGTCCTCGATCAGCGCGGTGTTCATCTCGGTCGCGAAATAGCCCGGGGCGATCGTGTTGACCGTGATGCCGTCGGCCGCCAGTTCCACGGCCAGTTGGCGGGTCAACGCGTGCACCGCGCCCTTGGAGGCGATATAGGCGGAGATGGTCGGGCGGCCCAGGATTGCGCTGATCGAACCGGTCATGATGATGCGCCCGCGCCGCGCCGGGATCATCGCCCGGGCGGCCTCTTTCGCCAACGCCCAGACCGCGGTGAGGTTGGTGGCCAGCACGCGCTCGAAATCCTCGGCCGCGAAGTCGGTGATGGGCTGGCGGTGCTGGATACCGGCGTTGGCGACGAGGACGTCGAAGCGACCGTGGCGCTCGAGCGCGCCGGCGATGCAGCGCGCCCCGGCCGCGTGGTCGTTGACGTCGAAGGCGGCCGCCTCGGCGTGCAGGCCGCGCCCGTGCAGTTCGGCGACGCGCGCTTCCAACGCCGTTCCGTCACGGGCGTTGAGAATGACCCGCGCCCCCGCCTCGGCCAGCGATTGCGCCATGCCCCAGCCGAGGCCGCGCGAAGCGCCGCTGATCAACGCTACCTTTCCGGACAGATCGAACACCGCTTGCTCCAGGATTGAATTCGCCCGCGAGAATAACAGGCGCCAGCCGCGAGCGCGCCGGCCCGCCCCGTCAGAGGGCGCGGGCGGCGCCGATCGCTTCGCCTGCGCCGTGGCCCCGCGGTAACATGGCCGCAAATCCCCGCGCCCGCGGCGGGCGGAGGTACGAACCATGAGCAGAATCGACGCCCTGCGAAGCGATCTCGGCGGGCCGCACCCGCAGGCCGCGATCAAGATCCGCGACTACCTGCCGCCGCGCATCCAGGCCTTCATCCGCAACTCGCCCTTCGCGGTGATGGCCAGCGCCGACGCCGAAGGCAACTGCGACGCCTCGCCCAAGGGCGGCTTGCCGGGGTTCATCAAGGTGCTCGACGAGCGCACCCTGCTGATCCCCGACATCGGCGGCAACCGGCTGTTCCAGAGCTATCACAACTTCGAGTCCAACCCGCGCGCGGCGCTGATCTTCATGATCCCGGGCACCGAAAGCACCGTGCGCGTCAACGGCCGGGTACAGATCGTCGACGCGCACGACCTCGCCGGGCGCGGCATCGTGCCGGAGTTGCACGAGGCGGACGACAACTCGGGCCTGATCCAGGGCCTGACCCTGAGCGTCGACGAGGCCTATTTCCACTGCCCGCGGGCGTTCAAGTTCGCGGCCCTGTGGGACACCGACGTGATCCGCGCCAACGCCCGTCGCTCGCTCGAGGACCTCGACTAGCAGAGCGCCCCGGGCGCTGCAGGGAGCCGGACCGATGGACACCATAGAGCAGCAGATCGCGCAGCTGCTACACGACGAGCTGGGCAGGTCGCTCGACGCCGACGCGCCGTTGACCGACCTCGGCGTCGATTCGCTGCGCATGGCCGAACTGGCCGGCAGCTTCGAGAAGCGTTTCCGGATTCGCGTCGACCAGGACCTGATGGACGCGGAGACGATCCGCGAGCTGGCCGACTACGTGCGCGCCAGGCAGCGCTGAGGCGCCGGCTCGCCGTGCCAGTCACTCGAGGCCGACGAAGACCCGCCCGCCTTCGACCTTGACCGGGTAGGTCACGAGGTCCACGCACACCGGTGCGCCCCTGGCCCGGCCGCTGCGGTAGTCGAAGCGCCCGTTGTGCAGCGGGCACTCGATGATGTCGCCCAGCACCAGGCCGTCGGCGAGGTGGGTTCGCTCGTGGGTGCAATAGCCGTCGGTCGCGTAGAACCCGTTGTCCGGGCTGCGGTAGATCGCGAAGCTGCGGTCCCGGTGGTCGAACCGGGTGACGTCCTCTGTGTCGACGTCGTCCACGGCACAGGCTTCTATCCACGTCGTCATGTCGGGCTCCTCGTGGCAAGCGCCGATCCGAACGCGGGCGAGTGTAGCCGAGCATCTGGTCGGCCGACAGCTGCTGCGCACCGCCCCGCGCGCTGTCGAACCGGCTCGGACCACCGGTGCGCCCTTGATCTCCATCAGGCCCGTCGGCGCGCGGGCGCGCAAGGTAATCCTGTCGGCAGCTTCACGGGGGCCCAGAGCATGCACGTCAAGGACATCTGCACGCGTCACGTGGTGACCGTGCCGGGATCGTCGTCCGCGCAGGCCGTCGCCGAACTGATGCGCACCTTGCACGTCGGCGACCTCGTGGTCGTGGACGAGCACGCCGCCGGGCGCGTGCCGCTCGGCATCGTCACCGACCGCGACCTGGTGCTCGAGGTGATGGCCGAAGAGGTCGACCCGAACAGCGTCACCGCCGCGGACATCATGAGCGCCGACCTGCAGGTGGTCGCGGAAACGGACTCGGTGCCCGCCGCGGCCGCGACCATGGCCAACGCGGGCGTGCGCCGGATGCCGGTCGTCGACGGCAACGGTCTGCTCGTCGGCATCCTGGCGCTCGACGACATCCTGGACCTGGTGGCGGTGACGGCGGCCGATCTCGCCCGGCTGGTGCGGCGCGAGCGTCTGGCGGAGGACGAGGAACGCGCCTGAGGCGCAAGGCCGGCCGTCGAGCGCGTCGCGGAGTTGCCCGCGCGGCGCGAAGCCCCTCGCCGCCCCGCCCGGCGTGCGGCCGAGTCATCGAGCGCTGCCCGGCGCCGCGCGCGCCATTGACTATACTCAGTAGTCCCTGGCTTGCGCGAACCGACCGGGCAATGGCACTGACGAGCAAAGCATCGGACGCTCCGCGGCAGTCCTCGCTGCCGATCGCGATCGCACGGCTCACCGCCAGCGACCCGCTGCTGCGCATCGGGGCCGAGTCGGGCGAGCGTCTGTTCGCCGCCTTCTGGCGTTTTCCCCCGACCGTCGGCCCGATCGTCGTCGAGCATCCGACCACCGGCACGCTTTGTTACCAGCGCGCCGGTACCCCGCGCATCAGCCGCGTCGCCGACGGCAAGCGGGTGCGCAAACGCCCGCGCATCGGCTCGGTCACGTTCGCACCGATGGGCGTGCCCGCCACCTGGGAGTCCGACCGCCCCTGCGAGCAGGTCCACGTCTACGTCGACTCGCACGTGGTCGAGCAGTTCGCCGCCGAGCACCTCGAAGCCAGCGCGACACCGCAGATCGACGACTTCTTCGCCGCCACCGATCCCTGGCTCGACGGCTACTTCCAGATGCTGATCGGCGAATACGACCTGCTGCGCGAAGGCGGCGGGCGCAGCGACACGTTGCTGCTGGACCAGACCGAGTGCCTGCTGGTCCGCCACCTCGTTCGCTGGCATTCCACCGCCAGCCGCGGCGAGCGCGGCGAGTTGGACAGCCAACGCCGCGTGACGGCGTTACACCCCGTGCTCACCCGCCGCGTGCAGGAGTACGTGGAAGAGAATCTCGCCGACGAGTTGAGCCTGCGCGCACTGGCCGACCTCGCCCACATGTCCGCCGACCATTTCCTGCGCGCTTTTCGCGCGGCCACCGGCAACACGCCCTACCGCTACGTGCTCGGGCAACGCTTGCGAAAAGCATCTCAGCTGTTGAGCGAATCGGACGAGGCCATCGCCCGTATCGCCGGGCGATGCGGGTTTCGCAGCGTCAGCCACTTCTCCGCAACCTTCCACGCACACACCGGCCTGACGCCGTCGCGTTTTCGCAGGCAGCACTCCACCAACTGAGTCCCGGCCAGCGCCCGTCGGGACGGTGCCACGCGGCCCGAGATCCCCGCGCCCGTGTCGGGCCGCCGCTACGGCGGCAGCCGGTTGTCGGATTATTGGGGCACTGTCGTGATTTCGATTTTATTTGGCGCGCGCACGCGCACACCCCGGTCCGCCCGCCGTTCCTGACCTATAGTCGAAAAGCCGCGCCGGCCGTGCCGCGCACGGCTTGCTCGCCGTACCTCCGCCTGCGAGAAAAAGGGTGCACCTCGACGCCCGTCGGTGCGGAGTCACAACCCGGACCGCGCCGTGCCCGTTCCTGCCCGGCGCGATGGACAAGGGAGGGAACATGAACGCACTTCTCGCTTCGCCACATCGCTCGGGCCCGGTCACGATCGGCGTCTCCGCGGTACTGTTCGCACTGGTTTTCGCGCTGGCGCCGCCGGTCCTCGCCGGCCAGGGTGACGGCAAGTCGCGCGCCCCGCGTTACGTCGTCGATGCCGATTGGCCGAAACCCCTGCCCAACGCCTGGATCATCGGCCAGGTCGGCGGCATCGCGGTCGACCGTCACGACCGCGTCTGGATCGTGCAGCGCCAGCGCTCGCTGACCAACGACGAGGCGTGGGCGACCGACGCCATCGGGTTCGAGTGCGACGACGGGTCGATCCCGGTGCCGGACGCGGCCGACGGCATCTGCGCGGACGCCTCGACGCCGAGCGCGGTCGACGGGCTGGGCAACCCGAGACCTGACGGCCCGGTGGCCGACTGCTGCGTGCCGGCACCCGCCGTCATGCAGTTCGACAAGCGCGGCAACCTGCTGCGTGCGTGGGGCGGTCCCGCCGACCCCGGCTTCATCGGCCCGCACCTGCCGGGCGAACCCGGCTGCGACCCCGCCCAGGGCTGCCAGTGGCCGGCCGGCGAGCACGGCATCTTCGTCGACCACAACGACTTCGTGTACATCGCCGGCAACGGCACCGGCAGCGGCAACTGCGGCGCCGGCAACCCGTGCCGCTACGCCGGCACGCACGGGGCCGATTCCATGGTGTTGAAGTTCGCCGCCGACGGCACCTTTATCTACCAGATCGGCGATCCGGGGATGGGCACGCCGAACAGCAACAGCGCCGACAGCGACGCCAACGGCCGCCCGCAACCGGTGCGCCCGGCGGACACGGAAGTCGACCCGCAGACCAACGAGCTGTACGTCGCCGATGGTTACGGCAACCATCGCGTGCTGGTGGTGGATGCCGACACCGGGCTCTATCGCCGACACTGGGGTGCTTACGGGCAGAACCCGGTGGACGACACCGGGGCCAACAGCGACCCCCTCGGTACCGACCCCAACTTCAAGAACCCGGTGCATTGCGTGCGCGTGGTGGGCGACCTCGTCTACGTCTGCGATCGGGTCAACAACCGCATCCAGGTGTTCGACAGGAACGTGGCGGGCGCGCCGTGCCAGAACCCCGGCATGCAGGTCGGCGTGTGCGGGTTCCTGGGCGAGGCGTTCATCGAGCCCGATACGCTCGGCAACGGCAGCACCTGGGACCTCGACACCTCCGCCGACAAGCACGCCAGCTGCCTGTTCAACCCCGACGGCACCAACCAGAAGATGTGGATCCTGTCGCGCAGCACGCTCGACGTCGTCGGCACGTTCGGCAACGGCGGGCGCAGTGCCGGCCAGTTCCACTGGGTGCACAACGTCGCCGTCGACAGCCGCGGCAACCTGTACACGGCCGAGGTCGACACCGGCAAACGCGCGCAGAAGTTCGAGCCGCGGGGCCGCAAGCATTGCGGGAAAGGCCGCAAGGACGACTGAGCCATGCCCCTGCGAGCAGGCGGTTCGCCGGCGCCGGGCGTGCGCAGCCGGGCTGTTTGGCGATCGGCACTCGGCGCGGTCGCACTGCTGGCGATGGCGGCGATGCCCGCCTCGCCCGTGCGCGCCCACGACGTGCCCGACCGGATCGACCTGCTCGCGTTCGTCAAGCCCGAAGGCGACACGCTGCACCTGCTGGTGCGGGTGCCGTTGGTGATGCTGCTCAATCTCAACCTGCCCAAGGACGGGCGGGGTTTTCTCGCCCT
>JBFJWO010000323.1:0-6198 GCA_041623575.1 Gammaproteobacteria bacterium | reverse complement strand
CGCCTGCGCCAGCACGTAGGCGCCCGTCTCCACGCCGCCCAGGCGCACGCCGGCGGCGGCGAGCTTGCGCAACCACCGCAACACCGCACGGTCCTCGTAGCCGGCCGGGTCGTGCGCGCCGCAGACCACCACCGCGTCGAGCTCGCTGGCCGCGGCGGCGGGCCCGTCGGCGGCCTGGAACATACCGTTGTTGGCCGCTACCGGTTGACCGTCGGCGCTGAGGATCGACCAGCGATAGAGCGCGCGCCCGCTGCGCCGGTTGGCCACGCGCAGCGGCTCGAGCGCGGCGACGAAGGCGAGCATGGAGAACGTCGGCGCCAGGAAGAAACCGAGATGGCGCTCCGCCGCCTCGCGGTGTACGCCGTATTGCTCCAACGCGGCGCTCAGCTCGGTGCCACCCTGGCGAACCCGGTGCGCGTGGCGTGGCCCATCTGGCGCAAAACGGGGAAAATCACTGGCCCTACACCCACCGCCCGCGCGGCGGGTAAGTTGGCGGCCGTTCGCCAGCGCGCCCCGGGGCGCGGACGGACGGGGAACGCGAGCCGTGCAATTCCCTCTTTCCCTGCGAATTCAACGGCTTGCGTCGTCGGATTCGCTGGCACGTCGCTGTGCCGACACTCGTGTCCGCCCGGTGGGGACGGGCCCTGGGAGCGCGTTGAAAAAGCACATGCTGTGTCTTTTTCAACGCGCTGCGTCGAAAATGCGATTGTCGACTTGCTTCCATTTCAACGACTGGCAGTCGTCGAAATGACGGCACGTCCCTGTGCCGCCTGGGAGGCTGTTGAAAAACGGCGTTTTTCGACTGCCTCCTGGTCAGCGCAGTTTCGCTCACCGTGGGCCTCATGCTCACGTCAATCGGAGATCACGCAATGCTGATCGGTGTACCAAGGGAAATCAAGAACAACGAATTCCGGGTCGGGCTGGCCCCGGCCAGCGTCCGCGAAGCCGTGCTGAACAAGCACGAGGTCATCGTCGAGGCCGGCGCCGGGGTCGGCATCGGTGCGAGCGACGAGGAATACGAGGCCGCCGGCGGGCGCATCGTCGCCACCGCCGCGGACGTCTTCGACAACGCCGAGATGGTGGTCAAGGTCAAGGAACCGCAGGCCGTCGAACGCGCCATGCTGCGCGAGGGCCAGGTGCTGTTCACCTACCTGCACCTCGCGCCCGACCCCGACCAGACCCGCGACCTGGTCGAGAGCGGCGCGGTGTGCATCGCCTACGAGACCGTGACTTCGCGCCACGGCGGCCTGCCGCTGCTGGCCCCGATGTCCAAGGTCGCCGGGCGCATGGCGATCCAGGCCGGCGCCTACTGCCTGGAGAAGCCGCACGGCGGCCTGGGGATGCTGCTCGGCGGCGTGCCCGGCGTGGACCCGGCCAAGGTGGTCATCATCGGCGGCGGCGTAGTCGGCACCCACGCCACGCACATCGCCGTCGGCATGGGCGCGGACGTGTGGATGATCGACCGCGACAGCGACGTGATCGAAGCCCACTGGCGGCAGTTCGGGCGCGGCACCAACAGCGTCTTCTCGACGCGCGACGCGGTAGAGAAGCACGTGCTGGAAGCCGACCTGGTGATCGGCGGCGTGCTCATTCCCGGCGCCGCCGCGCCGAAACTCGTCACCGCCGCCATGGTCAAGCGCATGAAGCCCGGCGCGGTGATCGTCGACGTCGCCATCGACCAGGGCGGCTGCTGCGAGACGTCGCGCCCCACGACCCACCAGGAGCCCACCTACGTGGTCGACGACGTCGTGCACTACTGCGTCGCGAACATGCCGGGCGGCGTGCCGCGCACCTCGACCTTCGCGCTCAACAACGTCACGCTGCCGCACGTGCTGACCCTCGCCCGCAAGGGCTACGCGAAGGCCCTGCGCGAGGACGAGCACCTGCGCAACGGACTGAACGTGCACCGCGGCAAAGTGACCAACCGGCCGGTCGCCGAAGCGCTCGGCTACGAGTTCACCGAGGCGCTCGACGTGCTGTAGCCGCAGCGGTGGCCTCACCGACCAATCGGGGGAGTGATGCTCGGGCGCGGCGACTGGATGCGCCCGCGACGGCACATCGCCCGGGCAAGTCCCCGTCGCAACAGGCTGGCCGAGAAAGTGAACGTCGGTGCTGTCGAGCGGGAGTGTGCCAACGGGAGCAATGCTGCCCCGAGTCCTCGTTGGCGGTCCTGGCGGTGCTCGGCGCGCGCCCTGTCGAGGCTGGACTGTAACGACGTTCCCGGCGCGTCAACGACGACGGAGGCGGTGATGACAATTCGCGGCGGCTGCCTTTGCGGCGCGATTCGCTACGAGATCGGTGGCCCGCTGTTCGATGTGGAGAATTGCCACTGTTCGATGTGCCGTCGGTTTCACGGTGCCGCTTTCTCGACCTATGCGACGTTCGACGCCGGGAATTTTCGCTGGCTGCAAGGCGAGGCGGACCTCGGGGTCTACGAATCATCGCCGGGCAACGGTTGGGCGTTTTGTCGCCGGTGTGGCTCGAGTCTCGGGCTGCCGCGCGACGGGAAACTCATCGAGATAGCCCTGGGGACAGTCGAGGGTGACCCGAACGTGCGCCCGGCGGCGCATATCTTCGTCGGGTCCAAGGCGCCGTGGCATGAAATACTCGATTCCCTGCCGCAATACGACGAACGCCCGCCGGGGAAGAACGGATGACGATTCTCGCGCGGGCCACGGTGAAGATCGCTTGGTATCGGTACTTCGGTCGCGTACCGGTCGGGCGAGTGCTGAGGAAATCGGGACGACGACTGATCGACTAGCCCGACATTCGAGCCGGCGACCGGCTTACTGAAGATCGAGCGCGGGCGCATGCCCGGGCTTCCACAGCACAGCGCTGCTCGTGCCCCGGGCATGCCGGGACCACGGGTCGGCACCGGCGCCGGTCCAGCCGTACGGATCGACGGCCACCCACTGCCCGCCGATCTCGCGATAGACACTGAAATGCAGGTGCGGCGCCGTCGAGCATCCGGTGTTCCCGGAGAACCCCAGCAACTGACCCACGCCGACGGCTTCGCCCCTCGCCACCGCGACACTCGAGAGGTGTCCGTAGGAACTGAGGTAGCGATGGCCGTCCGGCGCAACGTGCCGGACGAGAACCGCCGTTGCCGACACCGAAGGCGATCCCGGCAGGAGAGAGCACGGGGCCGCGGGCCAGGCGCCGGAGAAGAACACCTCGCCCGCGGCGACCGCCTGCAGCGGCGTTCCGCCCGGCATGATCCAGTCATATCCCTCGTGCCCGTCGATGGCCGCCCCCGGCTCGCCGAGCGTTCGACGCGTACCGTCATAGGCGATCGTGTAGCCGTTCGTGTCGACAAACTGAAGATGCTTCGGCAGATCGTGATCGAACAGGTTCCCGGCCGGGAAGTCGACATCGAACGGCGCCTCGAAAAAAGGCCCGGGCGAGGCACCACCGCTGCTGCCGCCACCGCCGTCACAGGCGCCTAGCCACACAGCGGCACCGATGATCAGGGCGGCTACTGGATAGGTCTGCACGCCTGCGGCTCCAGGGTGTTGTCAGCAGACTCCGGTCGATAACGGTACTGCGACGCAACCGTACTGCTCTGTCGGGGTTGCGTTTCACGAGCGATTGTCTGTCTTCGGTTGACGGGCTGCAAGTTCGAGGCCGGCGGACCGGGGCGCACGCACGCTCGACAGGGCCAAGCTTCGTTCTCCGGGGCCATCGGCTTTCGCGGGCCGCGCGCGAAGCGCCCGCACGGCGCTCTCAGGGCAGTTCGGAGGCCGAGTGCGGGTCGATCGAATAGGGATGGACGCGGGCGAGGAAACGCGGCTGCGCCCGCACGTCCCCGACCCACCGCGCGACGTTCGGAAACTCGCCCAGTGCAAGGCCGGCCTCGTCCGCCCGATGCACGTAGGCGAACACCGACATGTCGGCGATGGTGTAGGTCTCGCCGCTCAGGTAGGCGTTGCGCCCGAGTTCGCGCTCGAGGACCGACAAGGTCTTCAGCGACCCCTTGCGCTTCGCCTCGACGAGTGCCGGCGGGCGGTTCCTGTCCTTGCCGGTCATCACCCAGTGACGCAAGGTCGCCACGGTGGATTGCACGTAGTCCGCCTCGAAGAACAGCCATTGCGAGACCTTGGCGCGCAGGAAGGCGTCCGCGGGCAGGTACCCGGTGCCCTCCGCCAGCCACGTCAGGATGGCGTTCGATTCGGCGAGCGTACGACCGTCCGGCAACCGCACGGCGGGCACGGCGCCGGTCGGGCTGATGTCGAGGAACGCTTCGCGCTGCCCAGCGCCCTCGAAGATACTGACGATCTCCGTGCGATAGGGCATGTCGAGGTGGTGGAGAAGGAGCCTGACCTTGTAGGCATTCTGTGACGGGAGATAGTCGTAGAGTGTGAGCATCGTTGCGCGGACTCCGTGTTGCGTATTGGGCGACGATCCAAGGCTAGCCGCCGGGACGCCGTGCCCGCGTTCCGTTTCTTGCGAACACGACCTCGCCGAACAGCAGGCAATGGACGACGACAGTGCGCGGCTTCGAGAGAACGCGACCGCTGCCCTGCCCTTCCATCCCGCGCCGGGTGACAGCGTGGCGCCGGCGACCCGACCGTGCACGAGCGCCACACCGTCGCCGGCGGGCTGGCGTTGCCCAACGCCTGCGACGTACCATCAGCACCGCGACGCCGGCGGGCGCCGCCCGAGGAGCAAGCAACATGAGTCCACTGACCGGTGGGTGCACCTGTGGCGCCGTGCGCTATCGCAGCGACGCCGAGCCCCGCTTTTCCTTTCACTGCCAGTACCGCCAGTGCCAGCTCATGACGGGCGGCGGGCACGCCTCGCCGATGAGGGTCGGCGCCGATACGCTGGAGGTCGAAGGCGACCTCAGCGTGTTCGCCCGGCAATCGGGCAGCGGCAACCGCAGGACCAACGCGTTCTGCCCGGTCTGCACCAGCCCGGTGATGACCGCCAGCGACGCTTACCCCGAAGTGCGTTTCGTGCGCGCCGGCACGCTCGACGAGCCGGCACGTTTCGTGCCGCAGCGGGCGGTGCACGGCGAGGGCCGCCAACCGTGGGATCACATCGACACCGGTCTCGCATCGCCATGACGCCGTCACTGTTCGACGAACGCTTCGAGTGCCTCGGCGTCGCCACCGGAGGCGCGCAGATCCACCTTCGCCACGCCGGCGCAGGCGAGGGACTGCTGCTGCTGCACGGCTATCCCCAGACCCACGCCATGTGGCACGCCGTCGCGCCCGCGCTGGCGGACGACTTTCACGTGGTGTGCGCGGACCTGCGCGGTTACGGCGACAGCTCCAAGCCGCCCAGCGACGAACGCCACGCGCCCTACGCCAAGCGCGCCATGGCCGCGGACATGGCGGAGGTCATGAGTCACTTCGGCCACCGGCGCTTCGCCGTGGCAGGGCACGATCGCGGCGCGCGCGTCGCCCACCGCCTGGCGCTGGACCACGCCGATCGCGTCACACGACTGTGCGTGATGGACATCGTGCCGACGCTGCACATGTTCGAGCACACCGACCAGGCCTTCGCCACCGGCTACTATCACTGGTTCTTCCTGATCCAGCCCGGCGGCCTGCCGGAGCGCCTGATCGGCGCCGACCCGGACTATTTCCTCGACGCCAAGCTCGGGCACTGGAGCGCCCGCGGCGCCCGCTTCGACCCGGCCGCGCACGCCGAGTACCGGCGCTGCTTCCGCAACCCCGACACGCTGCATGCGAGCTGCGAGGACTACCGCGCCGCCGCCGGCATCGACCTCGAGCACGACGCCGCCGATCGCGGGCGCAAGCTGGGCTGCCCGGTGCTGGCGCTGTGGGGCGAACGCGGCTTCGTGCACCGCACCTACGACGTGCCGGCGGTGTGGCGCCAGTATGCGCAGACGGTCTCGGCGAAGTCGCTGGACTGCGGGCACTTCCTGGCCGAGGAGGCGCCACGCGAGGTGATCGCCGAACTGCGCGCCTTCCTCGACGCCGGCTGAGCGCGGCGTCTCCTGCCAGGGCGCGCCCGAGCCCGGCGCTGGAGGCCATGCCGGCAGTCTGCTACCGTGACCGCGCCGAACGCCGCCGGAGAAGACCATGCACAAGAGCCGCCTCGCCGGGTTCATCATCGATTGCAACACGCCGGACCTGGACACGGCAGCGGCCTTCTGGAGCGAAGCCCTGGGCCTCGCACGCCGGTCGACGGACGCCACCGATCCGGGCTACGTGGAACTCGAACCGGCGG
>JBFJWO010000322.1:0-6221 GCA_041623575.1 Gammaproteobacteria bacterium | reverse complement strand
GCCGTCAACCAGCTGCTTGCCGGTGTGCACATCGCGGCCATGGCCGAGGCCCTGACGTTCGGCATGACCCAGGGCGTCACGCCGGAGAAGTTCCTCGAGGTGATCAGCAAGTGCGCGGGAACCAGCTGGATGCTGGAGAATCGGGCACCGCACATCGTCGCCGGAGACTACACGCCGCACAGCCAGGTGAACATCTGGCCGAAGGATCTCGGGATCGTGCTCGACATCGCGAGGTCGGCCAGTTTCAGCGCACCGATCACCGCCGCGGCGCTGCAGCAATATCTCGCCGCGGCCGGCATGGGCCACGGCCGCGAGGACGATGCCGCGGTGGCCAAAGTCTATGCCCGCAACGCCGGGCTGAAGCTGCCCGGCGAAGCGTGATCCGTGAATACCGGGGGCGACGCAGCCGGCGTCGCCCCCGGTCGGACCGGGCTCAGCCGCTCGAGCCTGAGTCAGCGCCTCAACGGCCCGGGCCGCGCCGGGCCCTCGATAGGTTGGTGTGGATGAAGTGTTCGATGTCGTCCCAGCTCGGGCCGGTGCCTTCCATCACCGTCTCGTGCCCACCGCGGTTGGTGGCCCGGGTCGTCGCCTGCTCCGCGTCGATGATGTCGTTCACGGAGTGGCCCGCACCCGGCACCAGCGTGAACCGGGCTTCGTTGCCTTCGCCGGTGGTGGCTGCGTAGACCAGCTGGCTCTGGTTGAAAGGCAGGAGCGGGTCGGCGAGGCCGTGGAGCACCCAGATCGGGACCTCCGCGCCGTCGATGTAGCTGGTCGGATCGACCCGCTCGGTCTCCTCCGGGCAGTCCTGGATGCTCACCAGAGCGGCGAAGTTGGGCGGACCCTCGCTCGGGCCCTCGCCGGGGCAATGGACCAGGAAGCCCTCGGGCGAAGTCGGCGAGTCGTGCGGGTAGGCGAATCCCATCGGCAGGTCGTTGGCCGCCGCGAAGGCGTCCATCGACAGGAAATCGGTCGGCGGGAAGAAGGGCACGGCGACCTGGACGGCGCTGGACGTGCCGTCGACCCCGGTCTCGCCATTGAGCTCGAGGATGTCGCTGGTGGTGGCCGCGAAAGCGGTGGCCCAGCCGCCCGAGGAGTTGCCCATGAAGGCGAAGCGCCCCGGGTCGATGCCGTACGTCGCCGCGTTCTCGCGCAGGTAGCGGACCGCGGCCCGCACGTCGTGGCCCTGGGCGGGAAACCGCGCATCGAAGCTCGAGCGAATGCTGATCGTCGCCACCGCGTAGCCGCGCGCCGTGAACTCCTCGGCGATCTCGACAGCGCCTCCGGAATCCTTCGCCGTGTTCGAGAACCATGCCGATCCCGAATGCCAGATGAGCAACGGGAGCGTCGCGTTGCCCGGCACGTCCGGCACGTAGAGATCGAGCAGGTTGCCGGGCAGATAGGGCCCATAGGCCAGGTTCTCGTGCTCCGTGACGCCTCGCACCGGCTTCGCATCCGCCGGTATCGCCAGGGTGGCAAGCACCGCGACCAGGGTCGTGAGCAACGTGCCCTGCCCGCGTCGTAGGCCGGTCATCGGCTTCATGGTCTCTCCTCTCGTTGTCCCGCTCGGCGGCGGGGTTCGTGTGGACGTGTGATTGTACGACCGTCGGGTCGAAAAGGGTCGCTCCGGGTCTTGCGCGAAGGTCTCCGGCCGCAGCGCGGGAAACCCGGCATTGCTGCGCCGCCGTAATCTTCCGCCGGCACTGCACGACGACCACGTCGGGGCGAACAAACTAGCGAGGTCGATACGCTGCCCCGGCTTTCGCGGCAAAGCGAGACATGCTGAGCCGTCGTCCAGTGTGTGGAGCGCCGTGCGCCGCGTGTCGTAGCGATCGTGCCGAGACCGCCAGCGGCGTCAGCGGTCCAGACCCACGCCGCGGAAACGGGCACGCACCAGGAAGTAAGCCCCTATGTCCAGCAACGGTCGCGGGGGTATGCGTTTCGCGCGCGGCGAGGCCAGGCAATCGCTGACCAGGGCCGTGGACTCGCCGCTGGCGTAGTCGCCGATGGCTGTCCCGAATGCAGTGCCGCGGGTGACGCCCGAACCGTTGTAACCGCCGGCGAAGAAGATCCCGGCACCGTGGCGGCCGAAAAAATTGGTGCCGTTGCGCGTAATGCCCTCGACGCCGGACCAGGCGTACTCGAACGGCACGTGCACCAGTTGTGGAAAGCGCCGTTCGAACGCGGCGCGATGGACCGACTGGCGACGTTCGAGCACGGCGTCGCTCAGCAGCCTGGCGCCGTGGTACTCGGCTGTGTTGCGAATGCTGAGGCGTCCGTCGTTGGTGAGCCGCACGGTGGCGCCGCCGCTGTGCAGGGAGAGCACACCCCAGGCATCCAGACTGCCGAGGCTGTCGAGTTCCTCGCGGGTCAGGCGCCGCGTGAAGCTGCCGGCGAGCGTGCTGCCGGCCAGGCCGGACCCGAGCAGACCCAACCGGGGCGCTTCGTAGTTGGCGGCGACGATGACCTTGTCGGCCCTCACTTCGGCGTCGGCCAGGCGCAGGCTGACCGGCTTGCCGTCGACCATAGCCACTACCGGGCTGCGTTCGTGCAGGGTGACGTTGGCCGGCAGGGTGTCGGCCAGGCCGCGAACCAGCGCCGCGGGCTGCACCAGGGCGCCGTCGGCCACGTGCACCCCGGCCCGGTAGAGCGCCGTGCCGAGGCGCGCGTGCAGTTCGTCCGCATCGAGGTTATCGTGCTCGACCTCGAGTGCGTCGAGAGAGCGCAGGAAGTGGGCGCATTCGCGCATTGACGCGCGGTCCGCGGCGGTGTGGAAAAAGCCTTCGCGCCGCCATTGGCAATCGATCGCGTGGCGGGCGATCAGCGCTTCGAGTTGCGCCAGCCCGGCGCGATTGATGCGGTTGACGCGCCGGCAGTTGTCGAGCCGCCGCGCGTCGACGCCCCCGGAGAAGTGACTGGTGGCGACCGCGAATCCGGAGTTGCGTCCCGAGGCACCCTGGCCGACTTCGCGCGCGTCGAGCAGCAGCATGTCGTCGTCGGGGTGCAGCTGGCCCAGCCGCCGGGCACAGGCCAGGCCGGTGAAGCCGGCGCCGATCACGGCCCACCGCGCCCGGTGTTTCCCCGTCAGCGACGGGCGCGGGCAGCGGGCCTCGGGCAGGAGTTCCGCCCAGCCGTGGCGGTCGGTGGCAAAGTGATACACCGTCAGGGCAACTGGGTGCTTGCGAAAGGGCGCAGTATATAGGTTTCGATTGGCGCGACGCCCGCGGGGAGGCGCCCTCCTCCCCGCGCATGAAAGGAAAGTGAAAGGCGCTTTCGGCACAATCGTCACCGGGTACGTCGCCAAGCCGCGCCCGGCGCATCGAGGAACGCCAGCAAATCCATGTCCAACGGCAATGAGCAGTACGACATCGCGGTGATCGGTGGCGGCAACGCGGCGCTGTGCGCGGCGATGACGGCCGCGCAAGCGGGTGCGCGCGTGCTGATACTCGAAGGCGCGCCGAAACCGTACCGGGGCGGCAACTCCCGCCACACGCGCAATTTCCGCTGCATGCACCGCGGTCCCCTGTCGGTGCTGACCGGCGCCTACGACGAACACGAGTACTACGACGACCTGCAGAAGGTGACCGGGGGCAAGACCGACGAGGCGCTCGCGAGACTCGTCATCGCCTCGTCCGAGGAGTGCCTGCCCTGGATGCAGGCGCACGGCGTGCGTTTCCAGCCCTCGCTCTCCGGCACGCTCTCCCTCGCCCGTACCAACGCGTTTTTCCTGGGCGGCGGCAAGGCACTGGTCAACGCGTACTACCGCACCGCGCAGGGGTTGGGTGTGGAGGTGCGCTACGAGGCGCAGGTCACCCACCTCGAGCTGGACGGCGCTCGCGTCAACGCGGTGCATTTCACCTGGCAGGGACGTGAGCACCGCATCGAGCCGCGTGCCGTGGTGGTGGCCTCGGGCGGCTTTCAGGCCGACACCGACTGGCTCGCCCGGGCGTGGGGGCCGGCCGCGAAGAATTTCCTCATCCGCGGCACACCGTACAACCGCGGCGTCGTGCTGAAGGACCTGCTCGATCAGGGTGCGCTGTCGGTGGGCGACCCCACCCAGTGCCACGCCGTGGCCATCGACGGGCGCGCGCCCAAATTCGACGGCGGTATCGTCACGCGGCTCGACTGCGTGGTGTACTCGGTCGTGGTCAACAGGGACGGGGAGCGCTTCTACGACGAGGGCGAGGACGTGTGGCCGAAGCGCTACGCCATCTGGGGCCGGCTGGTGGCGGCCCAGCCCGACCAGGTCGCCTACGTGATCATTGACTCGAAATCGCTCGAGCTGTTCATGCCCTCCGTGTTTCCGCCGATCAAGGCGGACAGCATCGAAGCGCTGGCGGGCGAGATGGGCCTGCCGCAGGCCAGGGTGCGCGCGACCATCGACGAGTTCAACGCCGCCTGCGGCGACGACAGCCGTTTTCACCCGACCGAGCTCGACGGCGTGTGCACGCACGGGCTCGAGCCGCCGAAAACCAACTGGGCACGGCGCATCGTCGACCCGCCCTTCTACGGCTACAGCCTGCGCCCGGGCGTGACCTTCACCTACCTGGGCCTGAAGGTCGACGAGACCGCGCGCGCGCAGCGCGCGCAAGGCCCGTTCGAGAACCTGTGGGCCGCCGGCGAGACCATGGCCGGCTCCATCCTCGGGCAGGGATACCTCGCCGGGTTCGGCATGACCATCGGGACCGTGTTCGGGCGCATCGCCGGTCGGGAGGCCGCGGCCCATGCCCGCTGAACTCGTCCAGGAGGCGCGCCGCCAGATCGAGCTGTGCAACGCCTGCCGCTACTGCGAGGGTTACTGCGCGGTCTTTCCCGCCATCAACCGGGAGCGGGCCTTCGCCGACGGCGACGTGGTGCAGCTCGCGAACCTGTGCCACAACTGCCGCGCGTGTTACCACGCCTGCCAGTACACCGAGCCGCACGAGTTCGCGCTGAACCTGCCGCAGGTGCTCGCCGAGGTCCGCCAGGAAAGCTGGCAGCAGCACGCGTTCCCGGCCTGGTTCGGGCGCGCGTTCCACGTGAGCGGCCTGGGCATCTCGGTGGCCACCGTGATCGGCTTCGCGCTGATCGTCTGGGCCCTGGCGGCGCTGGGCGGGCAGCCCGGCGGCGAGGGTTTCTACGCGGCGCTGTCGCACAACGCCATGGTGGCGATCTTCACGCCGGCGTTCCTGTTCCCGCTGTTCAGTCTCGCGGTGAGCCTGCGCCGCTACTGGCGATCGGTCGGCGGCGGTGCGGTGGCGACGGCCGACGTCACCGCCGCGTTCGGCGCCGCGGCGAACATGCGCAACCTCGCGGGCGGGCACGGTGACGGCTGCAATTTCGAGGACGAGGATCGCTTTTCGAACGCGCGGCGGTGGTGGCACCAGGCGGTGATGTACGGCTTCCTGCTGTGCTTCGCTTCGACCAGCGTGGCGACGCTCATGCACTACGCACTCGACCTGCCCGCGCCCTACGGACTGGTCTCACTGCCGAAGCTGCTCGGCATCCCCGGCGGTATCCTGATGAGCGTCGGCACGCTGGCGCTGGCCGGGCTGAAGCTCAGGAGCGACCGCGATCTGGGCGCGCCGCGCGCCTGGGGCGGGGACCTGGGCTTCATCGCGCTGCTGTTCTTCGTCGCTGCCTCCGGGCTCGCCCTGTACGCCCTCGGCGCCACCGGCGCAATGGAAGCGCTGCTGGCGCTGCACCTGGGGTCGGTGCTCGCCTTCTTCCTGCTGACCCCCTACTCGAAGATGGCCCACGGCTTCTACCGGCTCGCCGCGCTGGTGAAGAATGCGCAGGTCGAGAGGCTGCGGGCCGCGGGTGTCGCGACCCCGAGCGGCGACGCCAAGGCGCTGCGCACCTGATCGAAGCCGGCCCGAGTGGGCGGGCAGCAACGAAAACCGCCCGCTTTGCGCAGCGCCACAGTCCGAATCCTCGTGGGCAAATCAGTCCGGCGCGGTCTCGACTTTCGCGGGATCTGCGCCGGCCGTGCTCTGCGCGACGAACCCACTCCGCGGGTTCAGGCCGTACGCTGCCCGACACAGGCTGGTGCCTCTCGCGATGGCTCCGCCGCCGCTCAGCTTGTCTCGTCGTCGGGCGGCCACGGGGCAACGAAGAACTGCCACACGGCGAGCGCACCGATCGCCGCGAAGACGATCCCCCAGAACGGGCTGGCGGTCGCGAACTCCACCGAAGCCCAGCCCACGCAGACGGCGACGACGGCGATACGACGCCACAACGGCCTG
>JBFJWO010000321.1:0-6235 GCA_041623575.1 Gammaproteobacteria bacterium | reverse complement strand
GCGCCCGCATCCCGACCCGGTACGCGAGGACACCATGGATACCGCGCCCCGCCCACAAACGCTCGCCGAGAAAATCATCGCGCGCGCCGCGGCACGCAGCAGCGTACTGCCGGGAGAAATAGTCACCTGCAAGGTCGACCTGGCCATGCTGCACGATTCCGGCGGGCCGCGCCGTGTCGCCCCCCTGCTCGAACGACTCGGGGCCACCGTGTGGGACCCGAGCCGCGTGGTGCTGGTATCGGATCACTACGTGCCCGCGGTCGATGCAGAGAGCGCGGCGATCCTCAAGCTCACCCGCGAGTGGGCGGCGACCCAGGGCATCGACGGGTTCTACGACCAGCAGGGTATCTGCCACGTCGTGCTGCCGGAGCGGGGCCACCTGCGGCCCGGCCTGTTCGTGGTCGGCGGCGACAGCCACTCGCCCAGCGGCGGCGCGCTCGGCTGCTTCATGTTCGGCATAGGCGCCACCGACATGGCCGGCGTCCTCGCCAGCGGCGAGACCTGGATCAAGGTGCCGGCGACGATCGCGATCCGCTGGAACGGCCTGCTCGGCGACGGCGTCAGCGCGAAAGACATGGCGCTGGCGATGTGCGCACGCCTCGGCATGGACGGCGGCGCCTACCAGGCCATCGAGTACAGCGGCGAGACCGTGCGGGCGCTGACACCGCTGGAACGCCTGACGCTCTGCAACATGGCCGCGGAACTGGGCGCACAGGCCGGGATGATCGAACCCGACGCCGCGACCGCGCAGTACGTGCGCAGCGCCGGCGGCGATCCCGGTGACTGGCAGTCCTTGCGCAGCGACCCGGACGCCGAGTACCTGCAGGTCCACGAGTTCGACGGCGCGGCGCTGGCGCCACAGGTGGCGGCCCCGCACAGCCCCGCCAACGCGGCGCCCGTCGACGACGCGGACGCCGTCGACCTCGACGTGTGCTACATCGGTGCCTGCACCGGCGCCAAGCTGGACGACCTGCAGATGGCCGCCCGGGTGCTGCGGGGACGCACGGTAGCGCGCCGCGTGCGCCTGCTGCTGGCGCCCGCCTCGGCACGCACCACCGCCGCCGCGGCCCGCGACGGCACCCTGGCGACCCTGATGGACGCCGGCGCGATCCTGCTGCCGTCCGGTTGCGGTGCCTGTGCCGCCATGGGTGCCGGGCGGCTGGCGCGCGACGAAGTCTGCCTGTCCTCGACGGCCCGCAACTTCAGGGGGCGCATGGGCGATCCCTCCTCGCGCGTCTATCTCGCCTCACCCTATACGGTGGCCGCTTCCGCCGTCACCGGGCACCTCACCGATCCGCGCGAGTTGCTGTCGCCGGAGCCCGGCGCGTGAGCGGGCGCGTGTGGAAGTTCGGTGACGATGTCGACACCGACGCGCTGGCACCCGGTGCCTACATGAGGAGCCCGCCCGCGGAGTTGGCCGCGCATTGTCTCGAGACGCTCGATGCCCGTTTCGCCGGCGAGGTCCGGGCCGGCGACTTCGTCGTGGCCGGGCGCAACTTCGGCATGGGTTCGAGCCGCGAGCAGGCGGCCCAGTCGCTGCTGCTGCTGGGCGTGACGGCGGTCATCGCGCGCTCGTTCGGCGGCATCTTCTATCGCAACGCCTTCAACCTCGGCCTCGCCGCGTTGATCTCGGCGGACGTCGAGCGGATCGAGTCCGGCCACCGGCTCGACGTCGACGCGCCGAACGGCGTCATCGAGAACCGCACCACCGGTGAGCGGCTGTGCTGCGAACCGGTGCCCGAGCACCTCGCCGCGCTGGTGCGTGCCGGGGGCCTGATCCCCTACCTGCAGGCAACGCGCGGGGCCCGATCGTGACCGCCGACCCGGGCCTTCGCGAACGCCTCGAGCGCGGCTCCATCGTCCTCGCGCCCGGCGTCTACGATGCCTTCAGCGCCCTGCTGGCCGCCCGCGCCGGGTTCGACGCGCTCTACCTGTCCGGCGCCTCCGTCGCCTACACGCGACTCGCTCGCCCGGACCTCGGCTACCTGGGCGTCGACGAGGTCGCGGCCATCGTCGGTCACATCCGCGAGCGCACCGAGTTGCCGCTCATCGTCGATGCCGATACGGGCTTCGGCAACGCGCTGAACGTGCAGCGCACCGTCGCGGTCCTCGAACGCGCGGGCGCTTCGGCGATCCAGCTCGAGGACCAGTCCTGGCCGAAGCGCTGCGGGCACCTGGATGGCAAGACCTTGATCGATGCCGCGGAGATGGCCGGCAAGATCGAGGCGGCCCGGGACGCGCGCCGGGAGGATTCCACGCTGATCGTCGCGCGCACCGATGCGGTGGGCGTCGAGGGCCTGGCGGGTGCGCTCGAGCGCGCGGGCCGTTACGCCGAAGCCGGCGCCGACGTGTTGTTCGTCGAAGCGCTTCCCGACGTCGACGCCATGCGCCGCGCGAGCGCGGCACTGGCGGCGCGCGTACCGTTGCTGGCCAACATGGTCGAAGGCGGCAAGAGCCCGTTGCTGTCGAGTGCCGAGCTCAAGGCGCTCGGTTTCTCGATCGCGATCTTCCCCGGCGCGCTGGTGCGCGCGCTCGCGAGCATGGCGCAGGACTTCTTCGCCTCGCTGAAGGCGCACGGCACCACCGAACCGTTCCGGGACCGCATGCTCGACTTCGCCGCCCTGAACGACCTGCTCGGCACGGCCGAGATCCTCGCCGCCGCGAAGCGCTACGACCCGGAGTCGTCGCGGTGAGCGACATCGATGCCGTGACGCTCGCGGTGCTGCAGGGACGCCTGGAGCAGATCGCCGACGAAATGGATGCGACGCTTTTTCGCAGCGCCTTCAACCCGATCATCGCCGAGGCGCACGATGCGAGCCACGGGCTCTATCACCCGAGCACCGGCGAGACCCTGGTGCAGGGCAAGTCCGGGCTGCCGGTGTTCGTCGGGGCGATGTCGTTCGCCGTGAAGACGGTGATCGACAAGCTGGCCCGCGAGGGCGCCGCCCCCCGCCCCGGGGACGTGTTCCTCTTCAACGACCCGTACGAGGGCGGCACGCACCTGTCGGACTTCAAGCTGGTGCGGCCGTTCTTCCGCGCCGGTGAGCTGTTCTGCTACCTGGCGTCGGTCGGCCACTGGCACGACGTCGGCGGCAACGTGCCCGGCAACTACAACCCGGTCGCCACGGAGAGCTTCCAGGAGGGCATGCTCATTCCACCGGTCAAGCTGTTCGACGCCGGCGAGCTGCGCACCGACATCATCGACATCGTGCAGGCCAACTCGCGGCTGCCCGGCAGCCTCTACGGCGACCTGTACGGACAGATCAACGCGCTCGAGCTCGGCGAGCAACGCCTGGCGGCGCTGCTCGACGAGTACGGCGACGCGACCGTCGCCGAGGCGCTGCGCCAACTGCGCGAGCGCGCCGCCCGGTTGATGGAGAGCTACATCGCGGAGCTGCCCGACGGCGTCTACAGCGCCGAGGACTTCCTCGACAACGACGGGATCACCGACCAGCCGCTGCGCATCAAGCTCGCCATCCATGTCACGGGCGCGCGCATGCGCCTCGACTTCACGGGCACTTCGCCGGCCTGTGCCGGGCCCGTCAACATTTCCCGCGCCACGGCGATCGCCTCGTGCTACGTGGCGCTCAAGCACGTGTTCAAGGACGTGCCGGCCAACGCCGGCGTGCTGCAACCCATCGAGTTCGTCATCGCGCCCGAGAGCCTGCTGTCGGTGCGGGCACCGAAGCCGGTCGGCGGCTACACGGAGACCATCCTGCGCGTGATCGACGTGGTGTTCGTGGCGCTTTCGCAGGCCGATCCCGGGCTGCTCAACGGCTGCGCCTACGGCACCATCAACGCCCTGTCGCTCGCCGGGCACCGCGCCGACGGACGGCGTTGGGTGATGTTCTCGTTCTTCGGCGGGGGACACGGCGGACACCCCGAGGGCGACGGCCTGAACCACGGCAATGCACCCATCTCGACGGCGACCATCCCGCCGCTGGAGATCCTCGAAGCCGCCTACCCGGTACGCTTCACGCAGTGGGCGTTGCGCAGCGACAGCGGCGGTGCCGGGCGCAACCGCGGCGGGCTCGGCGGCGTCTACGAGATCGAGCTGCTCGAGGCCAGCGCCGACGTGTTCCTGTTCGGCGAACGCGGCAAGTACCCGCCGCCGGGCATCGTGGGCGGCGGCGCCGCGGCCCTCAACCGGTTCACGTACGACTGCGACGGCGGCACGCGCACGCCGCCGCTGGTGTCGAAAATGGTGGGCATCAGGCTGACCCGCGGTCAGCGCGTGCGCCTGGAAACGCCGGGCGGGGGCGGCTATGGCGCGGCCCGCGAGCGCGACCCGGCGCGCGTCGCCGAGGACGTCCGCCTGGGCTACGTGAGTGCGGCCGCCGCCCGCGAACACTATGCCTGCGTGGTCGACGACGCCGGCACGCTCGATGCGGAGGCTACAGCCGCGCTGCGCGCCGGGCGCCGCGCATGAGCGCCTCGCGCAGCTGGGTCGTGGGGGTCGACGTGGGCGGCACCTTTACCGACGCCTTTTTCCTGGACGAGCAAGCGGGCGGTTACGAGGTCGCCAAGGTGCCGTCCACCCCGCAGGACCAGTCGATCGGCATGCGCGCCGGCCTGGCCCGGCGCCTGGCGGACCTCGGGCAGATCACCACCATCGTGCACGGCACCACGGTCGGCACCAATGCGCTGCTCGAACGCAAGGGCGCGCGCACCGGGGTGATCACCACGCGGGGTTTTCGCGACGTCCTCGAGATGCGCCGCCGCGACCGCCCTCGTACCTGGGGCCTGTGGGGGACGTTCGAGCCGCTCGTGCCTCGCGACCTGCGCCTGGAAGTCGACGAGCGCGTGCTGGCAGACGGCAGCGTGCACACGCCGGTCGACACCGCCCAGGTGCGAGAGGCGGCGCGCACGCTGCTGGCGCGCGGCGCGCAGTCGCTGTGCATCTTTTTCATCAACTCCTACGCCAACGCGGCCAACGAGATGGCCGCAGGCGCCGCTGCCCGCGAGGTGTGGCCCAACCCGCACGTCTCGGTCGCGGCCGAGATCCTGCCGGAGATCCGCGAGTTCGAACGCGCCTCCACGACCTCGCTCAATGCCTACCTGCAACCGCCGCTGGGCAACTACCTGGAGCGCCTGCAGAGCGGGTTGCAGGAAAGCGGCTTCGACGGTCAGATCCTGATCGTGCAGTCCAACGGCGGCGTGATGTCGCTCGACACGGCGCGCGAGTTGCCGATCAAGACGGCTTTGTCGGGACCGGCCGCGGGCGTCATCGCCGGCGCTCACATCGGGCACAGCGCCGGGTTCGCGAACCTCATCACCTGCGACATGGGCGGCACCAGCTTCGACGTCGCTCTGGTGGCCGGCGGCGAGAGCACCCTGGCGGCGCAGACCGCCATCGATTTCGGCATGGTCGTGCGCACACCGATGATCGAGATCACCACCATCGGCGCCGGCGGCGGATCGATCGCGCACGTCGATCGCGGCGGCCTGCTGCAGGTCGGGCCGCACAGTGCCGGGTCGGACCCGGGCCCGGCCTGTTACGGGCTCGGCAACGAGCGCCCGACGGTGACCGACGCCAACCTGTTGACGGGCAGGATCAACGCCGCCAGCCCGATCGGGGGAAAGCTGGCCCGGCTCGACGAGCAGGCCGCGAGCGAGGCGATCGCCCGCCACGTCGCCGGGCCGCTGGGGCTCGAGGTGCTGGACGCCGCCGAGGCGATCATTCGCGTTGCCAACGCGCGCATGGCGGGCGCCATACGGCTCGTGTCGGTCGAGCGGGGGCACGACCCGAAGAAGTTCGCGCTGATGCCGTTCGGGGGCGGCGGCGCCCTGCACGCCGGCGCACTGCTCGAGGAAGTCGGCCTGGCCCGGGCGCTGATCCCGCGCTTTCCCGGCGTCACCAGCGCGCTCGGCTGCGTGATCGCCGACATGCGCCATGACCGCGTGCACACCCTCAACACGATGCTCGCGACGCTCGACCTGAACGCGCTCGATGCGGAGATGGTGCGCAGCGCAGACGCCGGCGAAGCGCTGCTGGCGCGCGCCGACGTCGCGATCGAGCGCATCGAGCACCAGTTCGAGCTCGACATGCTGTTCCTCGGCCAGACCCACACGGTGAGCGTGCCGCTGGCGCTCGAGGTCGGCGACGGCACCACTGGCGTCACGCGAGAGCTCATCCGCGAGGCGTTCGACACGGCCTATCGCGCCGCTTTCGGCCGGCTGCTGCAGAACATTCCCGTCAAGGTGCTGAACCTGCGGGTGACCGTGGTCGGCGTGC
>JBFJWO010000320.1:0-6248 GCA_041623575.1 Gammaproteobacteria bacterium | reverse complement strand
GCCGCGTCGATGCCGTCGCGGAACGGGAAGAACGCGTCGGAGGCCAGCACCGAGCCGGCGACCTTCAGCCCCTCGTCGGCCGCCTTGATACCGGCGATGCGGGCCGAGTACACGCGGCTCATCTGCCCGGCGCCGACGCCGATGGTGCGGTTGTCCCGCGCGTACACGATGGCGTTGGACTTGACGTACTTGGCCACCCGCCACGCGAACAGCAGGTCGCGTAACTCCTCATCACCGGGTGCCCGCTGCGAAACGACCTGCAGCTGCGCCGCTTCGACCATGCCGAGATCGCGATCCTGGACCAGCAGCCCGCCGCCGACGCGCCGGTAGTCGAGCGACGGCTGCGCGTTGTTCGGCCAGCGCCCGCAGGCCAGCACGCGCACGTTCTGCTTCTCGCCGAACGCGGCGAGCGCCTGTGCCGAGAAGCCGGGAGCGACCACCACCTCGACGAACTGCCGGGCGGTGATGTCGCGGGCGAGGTCCCCGTCCACCTCGGCGTTGAACGCGATGATGCCGCCGAACGCCGACGTGGGGTCGGTGGCGAACGCCCGCTCGTAGGCCTGACCGAGGTCGGCGGCCACGGCCACTCCGCAGGGGTTGGCGTGCTTCACGATGACGCAGGCGGGTTCGGCGAACTGCTTCACGCACTCCAGCGCCGCGTCCGTGTCGGCCACGTTGTTGAACGACAGCTCCTTGCCCTGCAGCTGGGTCGCGGCGGCAACCGTGCCCGGCGGCGGGTCGTCCTCGCGGTAGAAGGCAGCGCTCTGGTGCGGGTTCTCGCCGTAGCGCATGACCTGGGCGCGCTCGAACTGCAGGCTCAGGGTGCGCGGGAAGGCGCTGCGCTGCCCGGCTTCGTCGATGGCGCCGAGGTAGTTGGCGACGGCGCCGTCATAGCCGGCGGTGTGCTCGAAGGCGCGCACCGCGAGCCGGAACCGGGTCGCGCCGCTGATCTCGCCGCCGGTCTCGCGCAGCTCGCCGGTCAGGGCCGTGTAGTCCACCGGGTCCACGACCACCGCTACGTGCGCGTGGTTCTTGGCTGCCGCACGCAGCATGGCCGGCCCCCCGATGTCGATGTTCTCCACGGCCTCGGCCAGGGTACAGTCCTCGCGCGCCACCGTCGCGGCGAAGGGGTAGAGGTTGACGGCGACGATGTCGATCGGCTCCATGCCCTGCTCGCGCATGGCGTCGTCGTCCCGCCCGCGCCGGCCCAGCAGGGCGCCGTGGATCTTCGGGTGCAGGGTCTTGACCCGCCCGTCCATCATCTCCGGGAAGCCGGTGTAGTCGCTGACGTCGCGCACCGCGACGCCCTGCTCGCGCAGCAGGCCGGCGGTGCCGCCGGTCGACAGGATCTCGATGTCGAGATCGCATAGCGCGCGCGCGAACTCGACGATGCCGGTCTTGTCCGAGACGCTGATCAGCGCCCGGCGCGGTCGTACGGGGTGGTCGGGAATCATTGGCGTTCCGGTTTCGAGAATCGACAGCCCCGCATTATACCGTCGGCATGCGCCGCGCCCGGGGCGGGCGCACGGGTCAGCGGTTGGCGCTGATGCGGTACTGTTTGAGCTTCTTGCGCAGGGTGCCGCGGTTCATGCTGAGCATCTCGGCCGCGCGGCTCTGGTTGCCCTGGGTGTGTTCCAGCACGACGTCGAGCAGCGTGCGCTCGGCTTCGCCGATCACCAGCTTGTGCAGGTCGCAGGTCGAATGGCCGTCGAGCGTTTCCAGGTAACCGCGCAGCGCACGTTCCAGGCATTCGCGCAGCGGCGGCGGTTTGGGACCGCCCGTGCGTTTCGGGTTCATGCGGCACGCGCCGCCGGCGGAGCGTCGCTGAAGAAAGCGCTCGCCATGGCCAGCTGCTCCGCAGGTGTATCGGCCCGGTAGATCGCCGCGCGGAAAGCCGCCGCCCCGTGCCGGTCCTTGCAGTACCAGGCGATGTGCTTGCGGGCGATGCGCACACCGCGGTAGCTGCCGTAGAAACCGTACAGCCTTTCGAGGTGCTCGCACAGGGTACGCCCGACCACGGCGGGCGCAGGGGGCGGGAGTTCTTCGCCGGTGGCCAGATAGTGCTCGATACGCTCGAATATCCACGGGTCGCCCTGGGCCGCGCGGCCGATCATCACCGCGTCGGCCCCGGTCTGCTCCAGCACGGCCCGCGCGTCGGCCGGGGTGCGGATATCGCCGTTGGCGATCACCGGGATATTCACGGCCTGCTTGACGTGGGCGATGGTGCGGTACTCGGCCGCACCGCGAAAAGCGTCCGCACGCGTGCGCCCGTGCACCGCAAGCGAGGCGATCCCCGCCCGTTCGGCGAGTTCGGCGATGCGCACGGCGTTGCGGTTGTCGGCGTCCCAGCCGGTGCGGATCTTGAGCGTCACCGGCACGCCGGCCGCGGCCACCACGGCGTCGAGAATACGCTCTACCAGGTCCTCGTCGCGCAGCAACGCCGAGCCGGCCGCCTTGTTACAGACCTTCTTGGCCGGGCAGCCCATGTTGATGTCGACGATCTGCGCACCCTGGTCCGCGTTGAAGCGCGCCGCGCGGGCCATCGCCTCGGGCTCGGCGCCGGCGATCTGGACGATCCGCGGCCCGGGTTCGCCGTGGTGGTCGATGCGCTGCAGGGTCTTGCGGCTGCCCAACAGCAGCGCGTTGGCGCTGACCATTTCCGACACCACCACGCCGGCGCCCAGTTCCCGGCACAACCGTCGGAACGGGCGATCGGTCACACCGGCCATCGGCGCGAGCCACACGGAGCTGCCTAGGATATGGGATCCGATCTGCACCAGGTGTCGTGAAGGTGTTGTGTTCTTGTCGGGCGTTCGCGCCGAATAATACTCCGATTGGCAGGGGGGAAAAAGGCGACCGGCGCCGGGGCCTGCGGCGCGGTATCCAAAGTGCGGCCGGTGGCCGCGCCGCGCTCAGCGAAAGTCCAGCTCGAAGGTCATGGCGTCGCTGCCGGGATCGACGACCTGCAGCGCTACGCTGACCGGCGAGCCCGGCGTCATCCCGGCCTGCACGTCCGCCAGCGGCAGGTAGTCGCTCGGCGCGAAGTCGCGACTGGCGATGGTCGAACCGCGCACGTTGGCCATGCTCACGGCCAGCACCGGGTAGGGCTGTGCGTAGCTGGCGTTGTTTACGATGGTCGCGCTGATGATCAGCGCCCCGGCCGCGTTGGGGTGGGAGTACACGTTGCGATCGAGCAGGGCGATCTTGGCCAGCTCGCGGCGCGGTTCGAGCTCGCACCCCGCGAGCGCGCAAACGCCGGACATCAGCGGGCGAACGCCGGGCAGGTTGGCCAGGGCGTCGCGCTCGGCGTAGGCGAGTTGCGCGGCGAGCGCAATCGCGAGGGCGACGTTGAGCATCAGCCAGGCCCGCGGGCGCGCTGCAGGCGTGTGCTGGTTCGCCGCCTCGACGTCCTGCAGGAAGAAGCGATGGCTCGGGTGTTCGGGCTCGCCGGCCTCGAATTCGAGCTCCATCGCGGTCTGCGGGTGCTCGGCCTCGGGCACCGGCTCGGCGAGCAGCGCCGCGGCCGCGTTGAACACGGTGCCACACTCGCCGCAGCGCACCAGGCCCTCGGCGGCCTCGAGCTGTTCGGCCAGCACCCGGAACACGGTGCTGCAATCGGGGCACTGGGTCTGCATCGGGTCAGCTCACAGCGGCCGCGCCACGCGTCGCGCCGAGCAGTGCCCACTCACCCTGCACGCGGGGTTGGTCGAACGCATACCAGCGGGCGTAGACGGCGCGCAGCGCAGGCAGTTGGTCGACCAGCAGCCCGGCGAGCGCCAGTCGGGCGCCGGGGCGTTGGGCCGCCGCCAGGCGCGGCGCGAGCTCGCCCAGCGCGGTAGCGAGGATGTTGGCGACGAGAACGTCGGCCCGGGTTTCGGGCGCGAGCGTGGCGCAGACGTCGAGACGGTCGCCGACGCCGTTGGCCGATGCATTTCGCCGCGTCGCGGCCAGCGCCTGGGGATCGATGTCGAGCGCTACCACGCGGCGGGCGCCGAGCAGCGCGGCGGCGATGGCCAGGATACCGGAGCCGCATCCGTAGTCGAGCACCAGCTGTCCGGCCAGCGGTTCCCCGTCCAGCCATTCGAGGCACAGCGCCGTGCTCTCGTGGCTGCCGCTGCCGAAGGCGAGCCCGGGGTCCATGCGCACGGCGAGCTGCGCCTGCGGCGGCGGCTCGCAATGGGTCGGGCAGACCCACAACCGGTGTCCGTAACGCCGGGGCTTGAAATCGGCCATCCACTCCCGTTCCCAGGCGCGGTCTGCCATCGGCTCCACCGACCAGTCGCGCGCGCCGGCGATCGCCGCCTGCAACCGGGCAAGCAACCCCGCCGGGGGCTCGCCCGCCGCGAACAGGGCCTGCACGCGGCACTCGGGCCACACCGGGGTGGTGCCCGGCGGCGGCTCGTAGAGCGGGTGATCGTGCTCGTCG
The DNA here is from genome assembly GCA_041623575.1 of Gammaproteobacteria bacterium. GTDB lineage: Bacteria > Pseudomonadota > Gammaproteobacteria > JAHELT01 > JAHELT01 > JAHELT01. Next base: position 1,822 of record JBFJWO010000320.1, on the reverse strand, counting down.
AGCAGGCTGATGGCGAGCGCGCCATGCTCCCAGAGCAGCGCTTCGCCGAGCTCGAGCGCCTGGGCGTCGAGGTGCAGCGAGATCCTGAGCCAACGGTGCTGCGACGAGTGCGTATCCACGCTCAGCCGAGCTTTTTCTCCAGGTAGTGGATGTCGGTGCCCCCGGCCTTGAAGGCCGCGTCGCCGATGATGTTCGCGTGCAGCGCGATGTTGGTGTCGATGCCGTTGATGACGATCTCCGTGAGCGCGCCGCGCATGCGCGCGGTCGCCTCCTTGCGATTGCCCGCGTGCACGATCAGCTTGCCGATCATCGAGTCGTAGTACGGGGGCACGGTGTAGCCGCTGTACATGTGCGAGTCCATGCGCACGCCGGGGCCGCTCGGGGCGTGGTAGTGGGTGATTCGCCCCGGGGAGGGGCGGAAGGTGTCGGGGTGTTCGGCGTTGATCCGGCACTCGATGGCGTGGCCGCGAAGCACCACGTCCTTCTGGCGTAACGAGAGCTTCTCGCCGGCGGCGGTGCGCAGTTGCTCCTTGACGATGTCCACGCCCGTGATGAGCTCGGTGACCGGGTGCTCGACCTGCACGCGCGTGTTCATCTCGATGAAGAAGAACTCGCCGTCCTGGTAGAGGAACTCGAAGGTACCGGCGCCACGGTAGCCGAGTCGCTTGCAGGCCTCGACGCAGCGCTCGCCGATGCGCTTGCGCTGCTTTTCGGTGATGCCGGGGGCCGGGGCCTCCTCCAGCACTTTCTGGTGGCGGCGCTGCATGGAGCAGTCGCGCTCGCCGAGGTGGATCGCCTCGCCGTGCTCGTCGGCGAGCACCTGGAACTCGATATGCCGCGGGCGTTCCAGGAATTTCTCGATGTACAGCGTGTCGTTGCCGAACGCGGCCTTGGCTTCGGCCCGCGTCAGGGAGATGGCGTTCAGCAGCGCGGCCTCGCTGTGCACCACGCGCATGCCGCGCCCGCCGCCGCCGCCGGCGGCCTTGACGATCACCGGGTAGCCGACCTCCGCGGCCAGGCGGCGATTGACGTCCGGGTCCTCGGTCAGCGGCCCGTCCGAACCGGGGACACACGGGACGCCGGCCGCGCGCATCTCCCGGATGGCGCTTACCTTGTCGCCCATCAGCCGGATGACGTCCGCGGTCGGGCCGATGAACTTGAAGCCGCTCGATTCCACCCGCTCGGCGAAATCGGCGTTCTCCGACAGGAAGCCGTAGCCGGGGTGGATGGCCACCGCGTCGGTGACTTCGGCAGCGCTGATGATGGCCGGGATGTTGAGATAGCTTTCCGCCGACGGGGCAGGGCCGATACACACCGACTCGTCGGCGAGGCGCACGTGGATCAGCTCGCGGTCGGCCTGCGAGTGTGCGGCCACCGTCTTGATGCCCATTTCGCGACAGGCGCGCAGTATGCGCAGCGCGATCTCGCCACGGTTGGCGATGACGACTTTGTCGAGCATCTACGCGGATCAGGTTTCGATGACGAACAGCGGCTCGCCGAATTCCACCGCCTGGCCGTTCTCTACCAGGCAGGCTCGCACGACGCCGGCCACATCCGATTCGATCTGGTTCAGGATCTTCATCGCCTCGATAATGCACAGGGTGTCGCCGACGGCCACCTTGTCTCCGGGGCTGACGAACGCCTTGGAGCCGGGGGTGGGCGCCTCGTAGAAGGTGCCGACCATCGGCGACTCGATCACGTGGCCGTCGATCTGGGGCGCCTGCGGGAGCGCGGGTGTGGCAAGGTCGGACGCTGCGGCCGGTGGGGCGGCGGGCTGCGCAAACGCCAGTCCCGCGTTGCCGGCCGGGAACTGCGCGGCGGC
>JBFJWO010000319.1:0-6287 GCA_041623575.1 Gammaproteobacteria bacterium | reverse complement strand
GTCGCGCTTCAGGTAGACCTCCCTGCCGAGCAGGCGCGACAGCCCCGGCGCCCGCTCGAACGGGGTCGGAACCTCGGCCATACGCACGCGCGCGAGGCCTGCCGCCAGCACCGATTCCGTCACGGTGCGCGCCCGGGTGGGGGAAACGCCCGCCCCCGGCGGCGGCGGGGCAGGCGCCCCGTGCCGACCGGGCAGCGGCTGAGCGCCCGGCCCAATCCGCGCCGGCCCCGCCGCTAGGGCAGCAACGGCTGGACGCGGCGTGCCACCGCGGCCATCGCCTCGGCGGACGGCTTCGCGCCGAGCACCGCGGCCTGCATTTCCTCGACGAACACGTCGGCGGCGCGCTGCGATTTGTCGAACGCCGGCAACGGCACGCGCGCCACCTTCAGCACGGCCTTCTCGGCGTCGGCGTACGCCAGCTTGGCCTTGAACGCCGGGTCCTCGTAGGTCGAGGCCCGGACCGGGCCGTTGCCGTTCAGCGCCGACTTCAGCACGTTGGCCGGCGAGAGCATCTCCTTGATCAGGCTCCAGGCCTCGGCCTTGTGCCGGGAGTTCTTGGGGATGACCATGGCCCAGAACTCGACCTTGGCCGGCGCCACGTCGAACTGGCCGAGGTATTCGCGCGAGATGGGGATGGTGGTGGTCTTGATCCGTCCGGCGAACTGGGACTTGTCCGGGTCGTTGTAGATACGGTTGCGCCCGATGGAGGTGATGGCCATCGCCGCGCGCCCGGTCTGCATCCAGGTATTGACGTCCTCGCCCTTGATGTTGGTCCAGTTCTTCGGCAGCACGCCGCTGGCGTAGAAATCGCGCAACAACTCGATCGCGTTGACCATGCCCTTGCCGGTCGTCGCCACCTGGTAGTCCGGCGTGATGAAGTCCCCGTTCCAGGCGCGCGCGATGTCGACGACGTTCGGGTAGTTGTTGCCCTCGATCAGGAAACCGTTGACCTTGCTGCCGTCGGGGCGCGTATAGGTCAGCTTCTTGGCCGCCGCCACCAGCTCCTCGATGGTGCGCGGCGGCCCGTCGATGCCGCGCTCGGCGAACAACGCCTCGTTGTAGTGCAGCCCGGAGGTGGCGTGGCGAAACGGCACCGCGTGCAGCTTGCCGCCGAAGGTCATCGCCTCGCGCATCCCGGGAAAGACGTCGTCGAGGTCTTCGATCGGGTCGCGCTGCTGCCAGGTGTCGAGCGGCTCGAGCAGGGTCGCGATGCTCGGCACCGCGCGGGTGTTGAGCAGAAACGCGACGTCGATGGTGGACTCGGGCAGGCTCAGCTCGCGGAACAGGCGGTCGTGCAGCGGCCCGGTGTTGAACGTCAGCCACTCCACCGCGATACCGGTGCGCGACTGCCACGCGGCCGTCACGTCGCCGCCCTGATCGCCGGTGGCGACGCGTTTGTGCACGCTGTGCGAGGCGATGAACAGCTTGTCGGGCTTGTCCTGGGCGAGAACGCCGCCGGCGAGGGCGAGCGTCACCGCCAACGCGGCGCCCGCGAGGGCGCGCCTGCGCCAATGAATAGTGCTAGTCATGACTTCCTCCCGCCGGTGGTCGGCTGTTGTTCCCCGCGCTCGCGCCCGGGCGTCACGTGCGGCAATTCTTGTCCCGATCGCACGCTGGCCAGCAGGCTGGCCACGCGGTGCACACCGCACGCCTCGGTCGAGTCTTGAATGATAGGTGATAAGCCGCTGCTTTGCAGGGCACAGTCGCAGCGGTCGCGGCGCCCACCGACAAGGTCGGTTCGCGCGCCGGCGAACGACGGGCCGTTCCGCGTCATCCGACGCCGCGCGCTATCGCAGGCAGGAGCGCCTGCGCCCGGTCACTCGGCGACGACGGGCACCGCCATGACCGGGAGCAACAGGCCCAGGCGGCGCACGGCCTCGATGAAGGCGTCGTATTCCACGGGCTTGGTGATGAACACGTTGCAGCCGAGGCGGTAGCAACGGTCGACGTCCTCCGGAACGTCGGTGGTGGTCAGGACGATGACGGGCACGCGGCGCGTCGCCGGGTCGTTCTTGAGCATCTCCAGCACCTCGAAACCGTCGAGCACCGGCATGTTGAGATCGAGCAGCACCAGCAACTGCGACGGGCGCGGGGCACCGGCGAACTGCCCGGCGCCCTGTACGAAATCGAGCGCGATGCGCCCGTCGGCGGCGTGCACGATCTCGTTGTGGATACCGCCACGGCGCAGGTTGCGCTCGACGAGGCGCGCGTGGCCGAGGTCGTCCTCGGCCAGCAGGATGGTCATCGTCTGGCTGTTCATGGCGTTTGCTCCGCCGCCGGGGTCGCCGGCAGCGCGGCCAGGGGCAGTGTCACCGTAAACGTAGTGCCTTCGCCGGCTGTCGATTGCAGGGCGATCCGCCCGCCCAGTCGTCGCACCAGGACCTGCACGAAGGCGAGTCCCATGCCTTCGCCCGGGATCTTCTGCGAGGCGGCGCGGGTGAACACCTGGAACACGCGCTCGCGGTCGCGTTCGGCGATACCGCGGCCGTTGTCGGCGACCCGCAGCACCACCTGCCGGTCGCGCTCGGCGCCGTCGACCTCGATGCGGCCTGCGCGTTCGGGGTCGAGGTACTTCACCGCGTTGTCGATCAGGTTGCCGAGGATCTGCTCGATGGCGAGCGCATCGCTGAACAGCGGCGGCAAAGGTGCGATGTGCACCTGCGCGCCCGAAGCATCGATCTGGTGCTGGATGCTGTCGACGCAACTCGCGACGATCGCGTTGAGGTCCAGCGCCTGGGGTACGAGTTCGCGCTCGCCTATCCGCGAGTAGCGGAGCAGGGCCTGGATCTGCCGGTCCATGCGGGTGACGGAGGCATCGATGAACCCCGCGGCTTCCGGAATGCTCTCGTCGAACAGCGACCCGACTTCGCGCTGCAGGTCCTCGGCCAGCGCAGGCCTCACCGCGTCGAACGCTTCGCGCAGGCGCTCGAGGTCGTCGCGCAGTTCCGCGGAGAAGCCCTTGATGTTGACCAGCGGCGCACGCAGGTCGTGCGAGACGATGTAGGTGAAGCGCTTGATCTCGTCGTTGGCGGCGGCGAGACGCGCCGTGCGTGCCTGCACGGTCTGTTCGAGCGCCTTGCGATGCAGAGCCAGCGCCTCCTCGGCGCCTGCGCGCGTGGTTCGCTCGCGGTGCGCCTGCAGCAGGCTCGCGCAGCTCGCCAGGAAGGGCCCGAGCTCCGCGACCAGCGAGGGGCTGTACCCCTGCGCGCGGTTGGCAAGCCCGATGATCCCCACCATTTGCCCGCCCGCGTAGAACGGCAGTCCCAGGAAGGCGCGCAGCGGCGGGTGCCCCGGGGGTGCTCCGCCCGCGCGCGGGTCGTTGACGGCGTCGTTTGCAATCACCACGTCACCGCTGCTCAGGACCGCACCGAACAGCGAGTCGAGGTTGCGGAACTCGAGCCCGTCGGGCGCGTGCTGCTCGTAGAAACGCCGCGATTCCTCGTCCCACGAGACATCGGTGATCGACTGGGTCTTCAGATAAGGGGCCCCGTCGGCATCGCGCAGCACCTGGCCGATAAAGCCGTACTCGCTGCCGGTGAGCTCCACCAGTCCCTCGAGCAGCGCGTCGAAGACCGCATCGGTGGCGTTGCTCTCGATGAACAGCGTCTGCGCCCGGCGCACGATGTCGTTCAGGCGGGCCTGCCATTCGCGGCTGCGTTGCGCCTGCTTGCGCTCGCTGATGTCGATCACCGAACTGCGCACCAGCGTGCGCACGGCATCGGGCAGCAGCGACAGGCGTACCTCGCAGGGCACTTCCCGGCCTTCGGCATCGGTGTACAGCCACTCGAACACCGGGTGCTCCCCGGCCAGGACCTGCTCGAGATGAGGCGCCATCGCCTGCTCCGCGGCCAGGTTGCCCGCTTGCAGCGCCGCGCTCATCGCCAGCGGACCGGTGGCCAGCAGTCGTTCGCGGTCGAGCTTGAACAACCGGCTGGCATTGCGATTGGCGTCGACGAAGCGTTGGGTCTTCATGTCCATCACGCACACCGCTTCGGGGGCGTGCTCCACCAGCACCCGGTAGCGCGCTTCGGAGTTTCGCAGCGCCTGCTCGGCGCTGGCGCGCGCCACGGACTCCGCGTGCAGGCGATCGCGTGTGCGGCGGATTTCGGCTTCGGCCCGCTTGCGCTCGGTGATGTCGACGCCGACCGTGGCCGTGCAACCGTCCGGCAGGCGGTGCTCCTTGACCAGCAGGCAGCGACCGTACTCGTAGTTGACCTCGAACGCGCTCCCGGCCTCGCGATGCTGCCGGCAACGGCTCGCCAGGTACTCTTGCTCGCGACCGGCGGCGTCCGGGAACAGCCCCGCCTCGACGGTGGCACGGGCGTGATCCTCGAACCGGGTGCCAGGCTCGGTCCACCCGGCGACGCGCGCGTTGAGTTCGTGGAAGCGGCTGCTCGCGACCACCAGGCGATCGTCGGCGTCCCACAGCACGAACACGTCGTTCAGGTTGGCGACCGCCGACACCAGTTGGCTGTTGCGGCGCTCGGCCTCGATGCGCTGGGTGACGTCGTGGGCGACGCCCCGGTAGCCCCGGAAGTCACCGGCGTCGTCGAACACCGGGACCCCGCTCACCTGCAACCAGGTGGCGCCGCGCGGCCCGAGACGCTGGTAGGTGAAGTCGCGGAAGGGCTCACGCCGGCGTAACGCCTGCAGGTGCGCCTGCCACTGCTCCTCGCTGACCGATCGCGGAATGCCGATCTCTTCGCGCGTCTTGCCGTAGTGCCACTGCGGGGCGACGCCGGTGACCCGTTCCACCGACGGCGAGAAATAGGTGAAGCGCAACTCGGCGTCGGTCTCCCAGAACCAGCCTTCGAACGAGCCGGCGAAATCGTCCAGGCGTTGTTCTTCGCCGGGCGCCGGTTGCGGCATCGCACGACGCGACGCGAGCCCGGACTCCAGTTCGCCGACGCGCGCGCGCAACGCTTCGATCTCCGCGCACAGTTCCTGCCGCGAACGCTCGTCGGGCAGGGGCGCGGTTCCGCTGCGGGCATTCATCAGTGGGCGTCCTGGCAGGCGTCGTTGGACACAGGGTCGAGGCGAGCTATCGAGCAAGATCGGTGCCGCCGGCGCGAAGCCGGAATAACCCGTCGTGCCGCGGCGCGACGCCGCCGGACACGTCAATTACCCGGCGTAAGCGGTCGTAAAATGTCGGCTTCTTGACGAAATCGGGAGTGTCTGCCCGCCTGAATGCCCGAATACCGTCATTGCGCCGTGGTATGGAACTTGCGACCGGCGTCTCACCGTTGGTCAGCGAGCAACACGGCCGTGAACTCAACCGCCCACGCCAGGCTCGACGATGACTTCGCTGCGCCGCCCCACCCCGCGGAGATCGGCCTGCTGCTGGTCGAGGACGACCCCGCCTACGCCGCGCTGTTGCGCCGCGCGCTTGCTCGCAGCGGCTTCCGGGTCGAGCACGCCGCGACCCTGCACGAAGCCCGTACCCGCCTGCTCGCCCACCCGCCCGTCATCGCCCTGGTCGATGTCGGCCTGCCCGACGGTAGCGGGCTCGACCTGCTCGGCGAGCACGCGCGCGCGGGTCCGCCCTGCGCGATGGTCATCATGACCAACCAGGGTTGCGAGCAGATCGCGGTGGACGCCATGCGCCGCGGTGCGCTCGACTACGTGGTGAAAGGCGACGCCTACCCGCCCGAACTCGGCCACGTGCTGAACCGTGCGCTGCGCGAGTGGGGTCACATCCAGGACCGGCGCCAGGCCGAGGAACTGGCACGCCGGCTGAGTCGCCAGTACCGCGCGCTCTACGACGACACGCCCGCCATGTTCTTCACCGTCGACACCGAAGGCAAGGTGCTTTCCGTCAACAAGTTCGGCGCCCGGCGCCTGGGCTACACGGTGGAGGAACTGGTCGGGCGCTCGGTGGATCGCTTGTACGTGCCGGCCGAGCGTCGCGCGGCGCGCGATCGAATCGCGGTGAGCGGAGGTGCCGACAGCGAGGTCCGCCACTGGGAGGCACGCAAGCAGTGCAGCGACGGCAGTACGTTCTGGGCGCAGGAGACCGTGCGCGTGGTCGAGGACGAGGACGGGCGCGAAGTCACCCTGATGGTGTGCGAGGACATCTCCGATGCGCACGAACTGTCCGAGCAACTCGCGCACCAGGCCAGCCACGACCCGCTCACCGGCCTCACCAACCGGCGCGAGTTCGAGCGCCGCCTGAACCGGGTGCTCGACAACCCCGGCGCGCCCGGCGACGAGCACGTGGTGTGCTTCCTCGACCTGGACCAGTTCAAGGTGATCAACGACACCAGCGGGCACAGCGCGGGCGACGAGCT
>JBFJWO010000318.1:0-6298 GCA_041623575.1 Gammaproteobacteria bacterium | reverse complement strand
GCTTCGCCTTCAACCACAGGGACACGAGATGTCACGACCCAATATCCTGGTCATCCAGGCCGACCAGCTGACGGCGAAAGTACTGCCCATGTACGGTCACGCGCTGGTGCGCACGCCGCACCTGAGCGCGCTCGCCGAGCGCGGCGTCACTTTCCTCAACGGCTACTGCAACAACCCGGTGTGCGGGCCCTCGCGCGGTTCGATGCTGACCGGGCGTATGTCGTCGCAGGTCGGTTGCTACGACAACGCCGCGGATTTTCCGTCCTCGACGCCGACGCTGGCACACTACCTGCGCTATCAGGGTTACCGCACCTGCCTGTCGGGCAAGATGCACTTCACCGGCGCCGAGCAGTTGCACGGTTTCGAGGAGCGGGTCACCACCGACATCTACCCGTCCGACTTCGGCTGGACGGCCGACTGGTCGCAGACCGCGCAGCCCTACGCGCCGTCGCGGATGAGCCTGCGCTCGATCGTCGAGGCGGGCCTGTGCGAGCGCAACCTGCAGATCGACTACGACGAGGAGGTCTGCTACCGCGCCGAGCAATGGCTGTACGACCAGGCGCGCGACGACGATTCGCGCCCGTTCATGCTGTGGGCGTCGTTCACTCACCCGCACAACCCGTTCGTGACCACCCGCGAGTTCTGGGACCTGTACGAGCACCGGGACATCGACCTGCCGGCGGTGCCCTTCATCCCGATCGACGAACGCGACCCCTGGTCGCGCCGCTACGCCTATACCATACGTGCCGACGAGCACGAGATCTCCGACGAGCACATCCGTACGGCGCGCCATGCCTACTACGCGATGACCTCGTACTTCGACTCGCTGGTGGGCCGCCTGTTGAATGTGCTGAAACGCGTCGGGCACGGTGACGACACCTACGTGTTCATCGTCTCCGATCACGGTGAGATGCTGGGCGAGCGCGGCGCCTGGTTCAAGTTCCAGCCGTTCGAGTGGTCCGTGCGCGTGCCGATGATCGCGAGCGGCCCCGGTGTGAACGCCGGGCGGGTCGAGGAGAAAGGCGTGTCGTTGCTCGACCTGCTGCCCACCTTCAACGACCTGGCCGGCGACGGCCAGCCCGTGGCACTCGTCGACCCGGTCGACGGCAAGAGCCTGGCGAACATGCTGCACGGCGAGGACGGCGAGCGCGAGGACGACGTGATGATCGAGTTCCTCGGCGAGGGGGTTTACGCACCGGCCTGTATCCTGCGGCGCGACGGTCTGAAGTACGTGCACTGCCGCCACGATCCGCCGATGCTGTTCGACCTGCGTAACGATCCCGACGAAGTGACCAACCTGGCCGACTCGCCGGCGCATCGCGAAGTGCAGGAGGCACTGCACGCCGAGGTGTCCAAGCGCTGGGACTACGAGCGCATCGAGCGCGAGATCGCGCAATCACAGCGCCGGCGCCTGTTCGTGCAGGAAGCGTTGCTGAAGGGTCGCTGGACCGCCTGGGACTACCAGCCCGTCGTCGATGCCGCCAGCCAGTACGTGCGCGGTGCCGTCGACCCGAACACGACGGCCACCAAGTCCAGGAAACGGCTGCCGTTCGTCGAGGAGGTCAAGCCCGACCACCCGCGCGACCCGGGTGCGCGTATCGACATGGGGGGCATCGACCGGTAGCGGCCTGCGTCGCCTAGAACAGCGCACGCCCGAACGCCGCCGGCAGCGGCAGATGAGACGCCAGCCAGGCAGCGTCGATCGTCACCATCACGGCGCCGAGCACCGACACCACGATGGTGATCACGACCCAGGCGTCGAAGATCTCGTAGTCGCGGTTGAGCAGGGCGCTGAAGACCAGGCGGAAGATCACCGACAGGCGCTGAACAGGTACCACGACGCTCACCGGCGCGAGCGCGAGCGCGATGTAGCGGAACAGTTGCGAGATCGCGACGAACGCGGCCGAAGCCAGGAACCAGCGCCCGGCACCTGTTTCGATCGCGGCGAGAAAGCCGCGCCCGCCGGCCAGCGCGATCAGCACCAGGACGACGATGGTCGCGGCTGCGTACGACACCAGCACCCCGGCCACACCGTCGGCTACGCCGCCGTCGGCGCCGAGACCGTAGACGATGAACAGCGGGCTGACGCCGTAACCGACCGCGCACACGATGCCCCACACGAAACCGGCCAGGTAGCGGGGATGAAAATCCTTGTGCGTGGCGGGTGCCGGGGCTCGGTTGCGCCGCTTGAGCACAACCATCGGTCCGAACACGATGAGCACGATGCCGAGCACTTTGAGCGGGGTGATCTCCTCGTCCAGGAACCACACCGCCAGCGCCAGTGCGATCAGGATGCTCAGTTGCTGCACCGGCGTGGACAGGGTCGCGCCGAGCGCGTGGGTCGCGCGGTAGTTGCCGTAGCGCCCGATGACGAAGTGCATCACGCCGGCGAGCGACATCCAGCCCCAGGCGGACCAGTGCCACTGTGCAAGCGCGCCGAAGCCGCCGAGGAACAGCGCGAACAGGCAGAAGAAGGGCACGCCGAGCGGCACCGTGATGGCCATGCCCTGCAAGGCGCTCCCCCGGATCATGGCGCGCCGCGCCGTGGCGTTGTTGAGGCCGAAGAACGCCGCCGAGGCCAGCGCCAGCAACGCACCTAGCATGCGCGTTGCCCCTGTCGCGAGGGCACCATGACTGCGCCCGGCGGGCGACTACGGGCACGTCCCGCGGCGGCCGCGGGACGTGGTGCGAAGTACGGTGCACGGGCGGGGTCTGCCAGCCGTCCGTACGCCGTTCACCGCGTGGCTTCGTCCAGCCGTCGGCGTTCGGCCGGAAACACCAGGGACTTGACGACCACCGGCACCGCCCCGGTGGCGCGCAGCACCTCGCCGATGTCGACGAAATCGAACTCCTGCAGTTCGATACCGTCTATCGACACTATCGCGTTGCCCAGTAGCGCGCCCTCCCGGCAATGGATGCCGAACAGGCCGCCGACGTCGCCGTCGCTGACGACGATGAGCGGATGCCCTCGTCCGAGCACCGGCGCCAGCCCTTCGATCAGTCCCGTCGCGAGCGCGTGCAGGCGGTGATAGGTCGCCGATCCGCGCCACTGCAACGCGACGGCGACCGCGTGCTCGCCGCCGCCGGCGTCGATGCGCAACAATGCTTCGCGCACGGAACCGGCGATGTGCCCGGCATCGAGCTGCTCCGGCGCGAAGTCGATGTGCGGTTGCACGGTCGCGACGTTGCGCAACGGCAGCGCCTGCAGCGGGTCCACGTACACGGTGCTGCCGCTTACCTGCACGGTGTACTGGGACGCACCGATCACGGTCGCGCGGATACCGCCGCGGCGCTCGAGCACGGGAACCCCCGACCCGGCGACCCGCTCGAGTAGCGCCTTGCCGAGGTGCACGCCGAGATCGCCGAAGTCGGGCTGGGCGGGTGCCTCGTGCAGGAACTCCGACACACCGCCGGAGAAGATCACGCCGTCGATACGGGCGACGGGCGCCAGCGGCGGCAGGCGCAACCACCCGGGCAGTTCGTCGCCCGCGACGGCTGCCAGCACGTGGTCCGCCATCGCCCCGGCCAGGCGCAGTCGCAATTCGTCATCGAGGAAGTCGCCGACGCGCAAGGCGCAGCCGAGCTGCGCCGCGTAGCGCTCGCCGAACTCCTCGAGGCGCTCGATTCGCCCGTCGGCGTCGGCGACGACGAGTCGCGCGCCGGCTTCGACCGCCGTCACGGCGAGCACCTCGCCGTCGCGGCACAGCGAGAGTTTCGTCGTGCCGCCGCCGACATCGAGGTTGAGGATGGTGCGGCCGTTCGCGGACGCCTCGACGGCGCCCGACCCGTGCGCCGCCAGCATCGCCTCGAGGCGGTCACCGGCGCTGACCGCCACGAAGCGCCCGGCATCGCGGGCGAACAGTTCCCCGATGGCGCGCGCGTTGTCGCGGCGCACCGCGACGCCGGTCAGGATCAGCGCGCCGGTATCGACGTCGGCGCGGGCCAGCCCGGCGTCGGCGTAGGCCTCGTCGACGAAGGTCGCGAGCCGGCGCGTGTCGATATCGCCGCTCTCGGCGTAGGGCGTGAGCAGGATCGAGGACTGGCCGATGACTTCGCGCGCAGCGACGATGTAGCGGGTATCTAGACGTTCGAGCGTGATGCGCGAGAACAGCAGATGCGAGGTGGAGGAGCCGATGTCGACGCCGACGCTGGTGAGTTCGATCTCGTCTTCCTCCACCAGGCTGCGCTCGGCGCCCGAGAAGAAGATGCGGCCGCCTTCGTCCGGCTCGTCGGCGCCGCGCGCCTCGCTCATGTGTCGGCGAACCCCGCCGGCTTCTCGTAGAGCGCGGGATCCATTCGCGACGTGCCGCCGTTTCGCGCGATGGTCCTTTCGAATTCTTCGCGCAGGAACGGGTCCTCCATCCAGTAGGGGATGGAGGTGCCGCCCTCGTGGATGTCCATCGCCGTGTAGTCGATCTGCTTCGCGCCGGGGCGCAGGCCCGTCACCAGGCTCGGGTGATTGGGCCCGAACCAGGCCGACAGCCGGAACGGCTCGCCGGAGGTGTTGAAGTGCTGGTGGTACCAGCGCGCCCCGCCCGGCGCGGCGCTCACCATGCCGAACTGGCCGTAGTCGATGCGTTGCACCTGGTCGCCGTGCCCGTCTCGCCAGGGAGTGACCCCGAGTTCCTCGGGCCAGGTATAGGTATAGCCCTTGCCGCGCAGGCCGATGAGCACGGCCGCGGAGGTGTGCGCGTGGCCTTTCGAGTAACGCCCCGTCTCGTGCTGGCCGAGCCACAGGTAGAACTTGTTGCCGGTCATGAACGGTTCGACGCGCCGGTAGCCGGGCGAGCGCCGGTTGTCCAGCGGCAATTCGCAGTTCACCACGTCCGGCACGAGGTTGGTGCGACGCATCGCGAGCCCGCGGATCGGGTCGGGCTCGATGTCGTCCGACGGGCGGTAGAAGTTCGGTGAGTCCGAGTAGCGGTCGCTGAAGTCGTACGGGGCGTTGAAGACGAAATCGACGTTGCCGACGAGGTTGATGACGTTCGGCGCGGTGGTTCCGGCCAGCAGCAGCGCCGGCTTGTTGGTGGCGTTCACCAGGCGGTGGTGCGAATTGACGGGCACCGAGAACAAAGAGCCCTTCTGCCACTCGAAGGTATGCTTGCGCGCGCCCTTCTCGGACCACACCTCGGTCGAGCCGCGGCCCTCGACGACCAGGAAGATCTCCTCGTAGAGATGCTTCTCGGGGGCCAGCGCGCCGGCGGCCGGCACCTCGACCACGTAGCAGCCCCACTTGCCCTCGGTGCCGTGCAACTGGATGTAGTGGCCGCGGCCGCCGAGGCGTGGCCAGTCGACGAGCTCCAGGTCCTTGACGCTGCCGAGCCCGAGTCCTCGGTAACAGGGTACGCCGTCGCGTTCCATGAAGCGGTCGTAGTCCGACGGCGGTTGCCCGAACTTGCCGAACCCCGCGCGATTGCCGCCGCTCGGCTCGTGCCAGTGCACCTTGCCAACCAGATCGTGCATAACTTCTCCCGGGACGAGTCCGCGTTGGCGCACGCCCGGGGTTGCCGGCGCGCGCGTTTCGTCATTCTACACACCCGCGTGACGCAGTCCCCGTCGCGCGGCGGCACCGTTGCGCCGCGGTTTCACTCGCTCGCCCGTCCGCCGGCGTCGCCGGCCTGCGGCGAGCGTGCGCCGGCCAGGTAGCGGCGCGCCGTCTCGCTGTCGACGACGTCGGCATACTTCATGTCGAGGTCCAGCAACGAGACCGCGTGCGATACCTCCAGGCGATCGAAACACGCATCGGCCACGACTGCCACGCGGTAGTTGCGGCTGAAGGCGTCCGTCACCGTCGCCCGCACGCAACCGGAGGTGGTCGCCCCGCACACCACCAGGCTGTCCACCTCGAGCAGGGTGAGGTGGCTTTCGAGCGGCGCCTCGTGGAACGCGCTCGGCTTGTGCTTGACGATCACGATGTCCCCGCTCGCCGGCGCGATCTCGTCGACGATGTCCGTGCCGCGGCGCGCACCTGCCGGCTCGCTCGCCGGCGCCTCCCCGCGTTCGTCACGCCAGGTCTTCTTCCAGTCCGATGCACCGCGCCGCCAGTCGCCGGCGCGCTCGCGCCCGGTCGAATAGACCACCGGCGCGCCGCCCTCGCGGGCGCTCGCGATCAGCGAGCCGATGAGCGGCACCGCGCGCCAGGCGGCTTCGCCGCACGAGCGCTTCCAGCGCCGGATCGATTCGACGACCGGCAACGCCCGCTCGCCGCAGAACGCGTAGTTGACGTCGATGACCAGCAGGGCGGGGCGTTTGCCCGGCCCCATCCTCGCCCCCTGCCCGCAGGCCGCGAGGACCCGGC
>JBFJWO010000317.1:0-6302 GCA_041623575.1 Gammaproteobacteria bacterium | reverse complement strand
CGCCTCGAGGCCCCGGCGCCGCTGCTGCGCACCGAGTGGATCGAGCCGGGCGCGCTCGTCGTCCCCTACGGCACCATGAGCGCGGTGGAGATCACGCTGACCGACGTCATGGACAAGGTGGTGGTGGACGATTGGGGGCAGTGCGGCCCGGGCCGCCCGTTCGGGGCCTTGCGCCGCCACGTCGACGAGGGGCGGCTGACGGTCGAGACCCTGCACGCCGAACTCGGCGAGATCGTCGCCGGGCACAAGCCGGGCCGCGAGCACGCCGGTGAGACCATCCTGTTCTGGCACCGCGGCCTGGGCTCGACCGACATCGCCCTCGGCTGGGCGATGCTCGAGAAGGCGCAGCGGCTCGGTATCGGCCAGACCTTGCGCTATGCCTGAAACGCCCGGCACGCTGGTCGCCTGCGCGCGCATGTACTGCGTCTCGCCCCCGGCAGCCGCGGCGTGGCGTGCACTGCTCGAGTGGATCGCCGATCGCAGCGGCGTCGCGCTCGAGGTGATCGACTACCCGCCCCCGGCGCCGCTGGAGGCGCTGTGGTCGCGCCCCGACGTCGGGGCGGCGTTCATGTGCGGGTGGCCGTTCGCCACCCGCGTCCCGCCGCCGACCCCGATCGCGGCGCCGTGCCCGTCGCCGGCGCGTTACGGCGGGCGCCCGGTCTACTTCAGCGACTTCGTCGTGCGCGCGGGGAGCGACGCGCGCACGCTGGAGGACACCTTCGGCGGTCGGATCGCGTGGACCGCGGAGCGTTCGCACTCGGGGTTCAACGCACCCCGCTACCACCTGCTGCGTTACCGCCGCGCCGGGCGCGAGCGGTTGTACACGCATAGCATCGGACCGCTGCTGACACCACGCGCGGCGCTCGAGAGCGTCGTCGCGGGCAAGGTAGACACGGCGGCCGTCGACAGCTACGCCCTCGATCTGCTCTGCCACCACGAGCCCCGATTCCGATCGCTGCTGCGCGTGGTCGACTCGACTGCGGCGGCGCCGGTCCCGCTGCTGGTTGCCAGCCCGAACGTCGGTGAGGCCGCCTGCCGCCGCTTGTCCGCGGCGTTCCACGAGGCGGGGTCGAGCGCGCCGCTGCGCGACCTGCTGGGGCAACTGCTGCTCAGCGGGTTCGCCGCCGTGCGCGCCGGCGACTACGCCGTGCTCGAGGCACGTGCCCGCAGCGCGTTGGCTGCCGGTTACCGCGCGCCCGGTTGAAGCTGGTATACACTGCCCGCCCAGCCACCGACCATCCGACCAGCAACGAGAGCGCCGAGCGCGTGTTGAGTGCCAGTCAGAACGCCCGCCTGACCCGCAGCGGACCCGGCACGCCGGCCGGCGCGCTGCTGCGTCGCTACTGGCAACCGGTGGCGCTGCGCGAGGAGTTGGAAGGGCCGCGCCCGGTACGCGCGGTGCGCCTGCTGGGCGAGGACCTCGCGCTCTTTCGCCACGGCGACTCGGGCTACGGCCTGCTCGGGCGGCATTGCCCGCACCGCGGGGCGGACCTGTGTTTCGGGCGTCTCGAGGACGGCGGCCTCAGGTGCGCGTTCCACGGCTGGCTGCTCGATGCCGCCGGACGTTGCCTCGAGCAACCGGGCGAGCCCGAAGGCAGTACCTTTCACACCCGCATAGCGCACACGGCCTACCCCTGCCGTGAGCGCAACGGCATCGTGTTCGCCTACCTCGGCCCGGGCGATCCGCCGCCGCTGCCCGGGCTCGACTGCTTCGCGGCCCCCGACGCGTACAGCTTCGCGTTCAAGGGTTACATCGACTGCAACTGGCTGCAGGCGCTGGAGATCGGCATCGACCCGGCGCACGCTTCTTTCCTGCACCGCTACCTCGAGGACGAAGACCCGGCGAGCGGTTACGGCAAGCAGTTCCGCGACCGCGCCGGCGAACTCGACGTGCCGCTGACCCGCATCCTGCGCGATCACCCGCGGGCGCGCATCGAGGTCGAAGTCACCGACTATGGCCTGCGCATCGCCGCCCTGCGCCGCCTCGCGGACGGGCGCACCCACGTGCGCGTCACCAACCAGGTGTTCCCGCAGGCAATCGCGATCCCGATGAGCAATACCATGACCCTCACCCAGTGGCACGTGCCGGTCGATGACCGCCGCTGCTACTGGTACGCGATCTTCACCAGTTTCGACCAGCCGGTCGACAAGGCGCGCATGCGCGAGCAGCGACTGGAACTCTACACGCTGCCCGACTACCTGCCGCGCCTGAACCGGGACAACGACTACGGCTTCGACCCCGAGGAGCAGCGCACCCGGACCTACACCGGCATGGGCCTCGACATCAACGTGCACGACCAGTGGGCGGTGGAGTCCATGGGCGCCCTGCAGGACCGCAGCCGCGAGCATCTCGGGCGGACCGACGTCGCCATCCGTGCCTACCGTGCCCTGCTCGACGACGCGATCGAGGCGGCCGTCGGCGAGCGCCCGCTGCCGGGCCTCGGCGTCGAGCTGCGCGGTCCCGCGGCGCTGGATGCGATCGCGGCCGATGACGACTGGCAGGGCTGCTGGCAGGCCCGGGATCGCGAACGCCGCGCCGCCTGCGCCTGGTCGCCCGGCGCTCCCGCGCGCAGCGATTGACGGGCTCCGCGGTGTCGCAGTCGAGTCACGGCAAGGCCGGGTTCGTCGCCCGCCACGGGTTGTGGAGCGACGTCCAGAGCGACGCCGGGGCGGAGGTGCGACGGCGCGCCGAGGCCGACGGGCTGGAGATGATCCGGCTCTCGTTTGCCGATCAGCACGGCGTGCTGCGCGGCAAGAGCATCACCGCGGCGGGCCTGGCGCAGGTGCTGGCCAACGGCTGCAGCATCACCACCACGCTGCTGGCGAAGGACACCTCGCACCGCACGGTCTTCCCGGTCTGGAGCCGCGGCGGCGGCTTCGACAGGCGCGAGATGGCCGGCGGCGGCGACCTGGTGATGGTGCCGGACCCGACCACGTTCCGCGTGTTGCCGTGGGCGCCCGGCACCGGCTGGCTGTTGTGCGACCTGTACTTCCAGGACGGGCGGGCGGTGCCCTTCTCGTCGCGCGCGCTGTGCGGCGGACTCGTCGAGCGCCTGGCGGACCTCGGCTACGACTACCTGAGCGGGCTCGAGATCGAGTTCCACCTGTTACGCCTGGACGACCCGCGCCTGCGCCCCGAGCATGCCACCCAGCCCGGCGCGCCGCCCGCGGTGAGCCTGCTCACGCAGGGCTTTCAGTACCTGACCGAGACCCGCCTCGACGAGATCGAGCCCGTGACGGAGGTGTTGCGCGCGCAGTTGCTGGCACTCGGGCTGCCGCTGCGCTCGATCGAGGTCGAGTTCGGGCCGAGCCAGGTCGAGTTCACTTTCGAGCCCGAGCGCGGGCGGGCGACCGCCGACAACACCGTGCTCCTGCGCAGCGCCGTCAAGCAGATCTGCCGCCGCCAGGGGCTGCACGCCACTTTCATGTGCCGCCCGCAATTGCCCAACCTGTTCTCGAGCGGCTGGCACCTGCACCAGTCGTTGCTCGAGCGTAACGGTGGGGCCAACGCGCTCGTTCCGCGCGACGGCGACGGGCTGCTGTCGACGCCGGGCGCGCAGTTCGCCGCCGGGTTGCTGGCGCATGCGCGTGCGGCGTGCGTGTTCACGACCCCGACGCTGAACGGCTACAAACGCTACCGCCCGTACACGCTGGCGCCGGACCGCATCGCCTGGGCGCGGGACAACCGGGGCGCGATGCTGCGCGTGATCGGCGGCCCCGGCGATCCCGCCACGCGGATCGAGAACCGGGTGGGCGAGCCGGCGGCCAACCCCTACCTGTACCTCGCCTCGCAGATCGCCTGCGCGCTCATCGGCATCGAGGCGGACCTGTCGCCCCCGGCGCCGGTCGAAACCCCGTATGACACGGCCGCCGACCCCCTGCCGGGCAACCTGCCCGAGGCCCTGGCGGCGCTGCGCGCCGACGACGTGTTCCGCCGCACCGTCGGCGCGGGGTTCGCCGAGTACCTGCTGGCGATCAAGGACGCCGAGGTGGCCCGGTTCTTCGCCGAGGTCACCGACTGGGAGCAGCGCGAGTACTTCGGTGTCTTCTGAGGGGGTCAGGCGGCCGGTTCGAGTACCTGGATCACTCGTTCGGCGATCAGGTCTTTGACCCGCGCGGCGTAGGCGGCCATGTGCCGGGCCTCCATGTGGGCCTGCAAGGCCGCGATGTCGGCCCATTTCTCCACCACCACGAAGGTGTCGGGGCCGAGACGCGTCTGCACGGGCGGCCCGTCGGCATCGATCGCCGGGCCGTACTCGATACAGCCGTTTTCGGCGAGCACGTTGGGGATGTTTTCCCGCAACGCGGCCAGGATCGCTTCGCGCTGGCCGGGTCTGGCGGTAATGGTCGCGATGACGTGAATCATGTCGTGGCTCCAAACGGCGGCCCGGGACCGGCAGCCGGCCCCGGGCCGCGTGGCTCAGTGGCGGCGGCCGTGGCCGCGCCGCCGGTTGTTCCCGCCGACCGTGCCGTCACGCCGGTGATCGGCACCGCCGATCAGCTGGCGGCCCTCGACCTTGATCAGCGACAACCCGCTGGTCTGCTCGATGATGCCGACCGAGTGCGCGCGGGCTTCGAGCTCGGCGGCCAGCGCCTCGGCGTCGTAGTCCAGCGTGACACCGGGGATGGGCGATTCGATATCGGTGCGCCCGTTGCGGTTCATGTAGTGCGGCACGTTGATCGCCTGCTGGGGATCGAGCCCGAAATCCAGCACGTTGACGATCGACTGGGCCGTGTAACCGATGATGCGCGAGCCGCCCGGCGAGCCCGTCACCAGCTTCACCCGCCCGTGGCGGTCGAACACGATGGTCGGCGACATGGAGCTGCGCGGGCGCTTGTTGGGCTGCACCCGGTTGGCGATCGGCAGGCCGGTGGTCCCGTCGACGGCAGCGAACGAGAAGTCCGTGAGCTCGTTGTTCAGCAGGAACCCGCGCACCAGCACGCCATTGCCGAAGGAACTCTCGATGGTGGTGGTCATCGACAGCGCGTTGCCGTACTGGTCGACGATCGAGACGTGGCTGGTACCGCTCGTCTTGGCCCTCGCGTCCGGGCCGCTCGGGTCGAAGACCCCCGGCGGGGTGCCGGGCTCGGCAGTGCCGATGTCGTCGAAGCCGATCAGCGCGAAGCGCGTGGCAAGGTAGTCCTTGTCCAGCATCCCGGCCACCGGGACGGTCACGAAATCGCTGTCGCCCACGTACAGGTTGCGATCGGCGAAGGCGAGCCGCCCGGCCTGCGTGAACAGGTGCACCGCCTGGGTGTCTAGCGGCGCCAGGCCGGCCAGATCGGCGTTCTCCAGGATGCCGAGGATCTGCCCGACCGCGAGCCCGCCCGAGGACGGCGGCCCCATCCCGCACACGTTGTCGCCGCGGTAAAGGATGCAGACCGGCTCGCGCTCGACGACGTTGTAGTTGGCCAGGTCGTCGACCGTCATGTCGCCCGGGATGTTGAGGTCGCCCTGCACCGCATCGGCGATGTCGCGCGCGATCGGGCCGGTGTAGAAAGCGTCCGCGCCGTGCCAGGCGATCCGGGTGAGCGTGCGCGCGTAATCGCGGTTGCGCATCCGGGTGCCGGCCGGCTTCGCCTCGCAGGTGGTCGGGTCGGCGAAATAGGCAAGCGCCGCCGGGTCGCGGAAGAACAGGCGGTCGTCGCACGAGGCGTTGCGCGCCAGCAGGCCTTCGACCTGCGAGCTGGTGCGTTCGCTGAGCTCGAAGCCGCCGAGCGCGAGCTTGAGCGCCGGCAGGAACAGGAAGCGCCAGGGAAGACGCCCGTGACGATCGTGCATGTGCTCCATCATGCGCGGCACACCCGGCACACCGACTGACAGGCCGCTCTGCCAGGCGTCGAAGAACCCGAGCCCGGCAAAGCGGTCCTCGGTCGCCGTCGCCGGGGCTTTCTCGCGCGCGTCGATGGTGAGGGTCTCGCCGCTGCCGGCGTCGTAGTAGACGATGAAGGCACCGCCGCCGATGCCGCTGGACTGGGGCTCGACCAGCCCCAGCACGGTCTGCACGGCGACCATCGCGTCGCTGGCGGTGCCGCCCAGTTTCAGCACCCACTCGCCGGCCGCGGTGGCCAGCGGGTTGGCGGTAACGACCATGTCGCGGTCGGTGGTTACTGCCTGCGGCAGATCCTGCGCCCAGCTCATCGGCGCGTAGACGGCCAGGGCCGCAACGGCCGTGCTCAGCCACTTCCTCATGGTGATATCCTCGAGTTCGGTGTTTGTCGTGCAACCGCGCGGTGAGCCGCGGCGGGCCGGCACGGGCGCCGGCCAGGCCCGAGTGTAGTGCCCGGGCGCGCAAATGTCT
>JBFJWO010000316.1:0-6325 GCA_041623575.1 Gammaproteobacteria bacterium | reverse complement strand
GCGGGTGCTGATCGCCAAGGCGCTCGCGCATGAACCCAAGCTGCTGTTCCTGGACGAGCCCACCGCCGGCGTCGACGTGGAGTTGCGTCACGGCATGTGGCAGATGATCCGGCGCCTGCGCGAGGACGGGGTCACGATCATCCTGACCACGCACTACATCGAGGAGGCCGAGGACATGGCCGATCGCATCGGCGTGATCAACGACGGCAACCTGGTGCTGGTCGAGGAGAAACGCGAGCTGATGCGCAAGCTCGGCAAGAAGCGCCTGACCCTGCACCTGCACGAGCCGCTGGCCGAGCTGCCGGCGCAGCTGGCCGGCAAGGGGCTCGAGCTGAACGCCGAAGGCAGCAAGCTGATCTACACCTACGACACCCGGGCCGAGCGTACCGGCATCACCGCGCTGCTGCACGACCTGCGCGAAGCGGGCGTGACGTTCAGCGACCTGAGCACCACGCAGAGCTCGCTCGAGGAGATCTTCGTCAGCCTGGTCAGGAAAGCGGCATGAACCTCTACGCCATCAAGGCGATCTATGCCTTCGAGATGGCGCGCACCTGGCGCACGCTGTTCCAGAGCATCGTCTCGCCGGTGATCTCGACCTCGCTCTACTTCGTGGTGTTCGGCGCCGCCATCGGCTCGCGCATCACCGACGTGGAGGGGGTCAGCTACGGGTCGTTCATCGTGCCGGGGCTGATCATGCTCTCGCTGCTGACGCAGAGCATCTCCAACGCCTCGTTCGGGATCTATTTCCCGCGCTTCACGGGCACCATCTACGAGCTCCTCTCGGCGCCGGTCTCCTACTACGAGATCGTCATCGGCTACGTGGGTGCGGCGGCCACCAAGTCGATCATCGTCGGGGTGATCATTCTCGCCACCGCCGGGCTGTTCGTGCCGCTGCACATCGAGCACCCGCTGTGGATGGTGCTGTTCCTGCTGCTGACCACGGTCACCTTCAGCCTGTTCGGCTTCATCCTCGGCATCTGGGCGGACGGCTTCGAGAAGCTGCAGATCATCCCGCTGCTGGTGATCACGCCGCTCGCCTTTCTCGGCGGCAGCTTCTACTCCATCGACATGCTGCCGCCGCTGTGGCAGACCCTCACCCTGTTCAACCCGATGGTCTATCTCATCAGCGGCTTTCGCTGGAGCTTCTACGAGAACGGCGACGTGGCGGTCGGCGTCAGCCTCGGCATGTCGCTGCTGTTCCTCGCCGCCTGCCTCGCGATCGTCGCCTGGATCTTCCGCACCGGCTACAAGTTGAAGAACTGAAGCCACAGCGGGCGCAACGCCCGCCGTGACTGCCGGCGTCACTCGATGAACAGGAACTGCTCGCAGCCCCTGGGGCTCGACACGCAGACGCCGCCGGAAAGAAACGAGCCGGCCTGCGCATCGAACGGATCGGGGTTGTCGCCGGTGCCGCCGGCGACGTCGACCGTGCCGCTGTGGGTCACGCCCGCGACACCCGCCGGGCTGTCGAGCTCCACGAACCCGCCGCGCCCGCCGCGCGAACCCGATATCGCCGGGTTGGCGTTGCCGCCCCGCGCGCTGACGTTGCCGCTGTTGACGACCGAGGTGCCGGCCAGGACGACATCCGCGGTGCCACCGCCCATGAACTCTCCGTCGCCGCCGTTCGCCGAGACGTTGCCGCTGTTGGCGACCGGGCCCATGTCGGACAGCAGGCGCACCGCCCCTCCCGGCCAGCCGTAGCCGGCCGGGCCGGCGCCGTCCATTTCGAGGTCGTCCGCGCCGTCGTTGCTCAGGTTGCCGGTGTTGGTCACACCCTCGGGGCCGACCAGTTCGATGGGAACGAACGCGAACAGGCCGTTAGGCCGGGTCGCAAACGAGTTGCCGTCGCTGGCGTCGATGTTGCCGGCGTTGCTGACCGTGCGGGGCTCGGGGCTCGCACCGCCGCCCTTGAAATCGGCGCGGCGGGCGTGGCGGCGCCAACGGCGGCGAGGGCGGCGGCGCCGGGGTAGTCCGGGTGGTCTCCGCCGGCGGCGTCCCGAAGCGCCGTCGCCGCCGCTGCTCAGCAGAGCGCCGGCATTGCGGAATCCGCCGACCCGGCGCCGGTGGTGTCGATACGCCCGGCGTTGTCGGCGCGACCTTGCCCGCGCAGTGGCATCGGACGAAATGC
This sequence comes from Gammaproteobacteria bacterium, assembly GCA_041623575.1. Classification (GTDB taxonomy): domain Bacteria; phylum Pseudomonadota; class Gammaproteobacteria; order JAHELT01; family JAHELT01; genus JAHELT01. Next base: position 4,197 of record JBFJWO010000316.1, on the reverse strand, counting down.
GTTGCGGACACTATTGCCGGGCGCGGTGTTGACCGGCTCAGGCGCTGCGGACGGCGAGGCGTGCCCGGTCGGGCGCGCCTCGCTATGCTCGCCGCGAAGAGAGCGCGGCGCGACCGTGCGGCGCCGCGTAGTCGACGCGCGGCCCGAGCGGCACGATGCGCCGGGAATTGATCGACTCGTGCGAGCCGTAGTAATGGCGTTTGATGTGATCGAGGCGCACCGTGGCGGCGACGCCGGGGTGCTGGTAGAGATCGCGCGTGTAGTGCGAGAGGTTCGGGTAGTCCGCGATGCGCGCGAGGTTGCACTTGAAGTGCCCGTTGTAGACGGGATCGAAACGCACCAGCGTGGTGAACAGGCGCCAGTCCGCTTCGGTGATCGAATCCCCCAGCAGGTAACGTGAGCCGGACAGGCGCTGCTCCAGCCAGTCGAGCGTTTCGAACAACGGCACCACCGCTTCCTCGTAGGCCTCCTGGGTGGTCGCGAACCCGCACTTGTAGACACCGTTGTTGAGCGTGTCGTAGACACGCGCGTTCACCGTATCGATCTCCTCGCGCAGGGCTTCGGGGTAGTAGTCCGCCGGGCGCGCGCCGAGTTCGTCGAAGGCGCTGTTGAACATGCGGATGATCTCGGCGGACTCGTTCGAGACGATGCTCGCGCGCCGCTTGTCCCACAACACGGGCACGGTCACGCGCCCGCTGTAGTCGGGGCACGCCGCCTGGTAGACCTCGTAGAGAAACTGCTTGGCGTTGACGGTGTCGTGCACGACGCCGTCGCCCTCGGCGAACGTCCAGCCGTCCTCGCCCATGAACCAGTGCACCACGGACAGCGAGACGATGTCTTCGAGCCCTTTCAGGGCACGCAAGATCAGCGTGCGATGCGCCCAGGGGCAGGCGTAGGAAACATAGAGGTGATAACGCCCGCGCTCGGCGGCGAAGCCGCCCTCGCCGCTCGGGCCCGGCGTGCCGTGCGGCGTCACCCAGTTGCGAAACGCCGCGTCCTTGCGCACGAACCGGCCGCGCTCACCGGCGCTGTCGTCCCAGCGCTGTACCCACCGACCCTGCTGCAACAGACCCATCGACCGACTCCGTGAAAATCCCGGGCATGCCGAGCCACGCGAGAAATCGCGATGCTATCATCCGCCCCGTCGGATCGTGGAGCGCAATGCGACGATGTTCAGCGTTTCCGGCGCCGAGATCGACAGGTTCCGGCGCGACGGCTTCGTGGTGGTCGACGGGTTGCTCTCGGCGGCGGCGGTCGCGGCCTTGCGCGAGCGTTTCGCGCGACTGTTTCGCGGCGAGTTCGAAACCGGCGTGACGCCCGACGAGGTCAACTGGCGGACGGGCAGCGACGAGCGCCTCACGCGCCAGATCTGCAATGGCTGGCGCGCCGATCGCACCGTCGCAGCGACCGTCTTGCGCGAAGACCTCGGGCGGGCGATCGCACGCCTGCGCGACTGGCCCGGCACCCGCGTGATGATCGACAACGTGCTGTGGAAACCGCCGGGCGCCCGCTCCCTCGCCCATCACCAGGACAATGCCTACCTCGGCTGGCTGCAACCGCCGGACCTGACGAGTTGCTGGATGGCGCTCGACGACACGCTCGAGCGCGGCGGCACCCTCGAGCTCGTACGCGGCTCGCACCGCTGGGGTCACTCGCCGCCCGCGCGCGAGTTCCACGCGCCTCGTGACTACCGCAAGGGCCTTCGCGAGGCAGCGGCGAAGGAAGGTGTGGAAGCCGAGATCGTCGCCGTCGAGGTGCGCAGCGGCGGGGGTGCGTTTCACCACGGCTGGGCTTGGCACGGGTCGGGGCCCAACCGCAGCACCCGGCACCGCCGCGCGCTGGTGATCCACGCGCTGAGCAGCGAGACGCGGTTCTGCCCGCAGCGCCTCGGCGAGGGCACGGGTCCGATCTACGGCCGCTACAAGCGCCTCGCGGACGACGCGCTCGACGAAAACTTCTTCCCGGTCACCTGGCGCGAGGACGGCTACCGCACGCCGGGACTGGAACGGTTCATCGCCGCGCCATGAGGTCGCGGTGCCGGCAGTCGTCGCTCGCCCGGTTCGGCGCCAGCATCGTCCCCGCGCGCGGCTGACGATCGCACGCGCGATCCGCCTCGAGCGTTGCTCACAGGTAGGTCTCGGCGGTCAGGGAATCGCGCAGCTCGTCCGCGGCCTTACGGATCGAGGCGAGTTCCGTGCGGCTCTTGCGTTCGAGGTTGCGGACCTGAAAACCCATGCGCGGGTTGCCCGCGAAACGCTTGCGGTGCCGGCGCAGGAAGTCCCAGTAGAGCGTGGTGAACGGGCAGGCGTCGTCGCCCGTGCTCTTGCCCGGGTCGAAGCGGCAGCCGGCGCAGTAGTCGCTCATGCGGTTGATGTAGTTGCCCGAGGCGCAATAGGGCTTGGTGCCGACGATGCCGCCGTCGCCATACTGGCTCATCCCGAGCACGTTCGGCAGCGACACCCAGTCGATGGCGTCGGCGTACAGGGACAGGTGCCAGCGATGGACTTCGTAGGGGTTCACGCCCAGCAGCATCGCGAGCAGGCCGAGCACCATCAGGCGCTGGATGTGGTGGGTATAGGCGTGCGCGACGAGTTGGCCGACGCTTTCGCTCACGCAGCGCATGTCCGTCTCGCCGCTCCACATGAACGCCGGCATCGGCAGTTGCGCATCCAGCGCGTTCAACGCGGCGTAGTCGGGCATCTTCGACCAGTAGACGCCGCGCACGTACTCACGCCAGCCCAGCACCTGGCGCACGAACCCCTCGACCGCATTGGGCGGCGCTGCCCCCGCCTCGCCCGCCTCGACCGCGGCCTGTACCGCAGCCCGCGGGTCGAGCAGGTGCAGGTTCAGCGACGTGGACAACAGCGAGTGGTACAGGAACGGCTCGCCCGCCGCCATGGCGTCCTGGTGGTCGCCGAAACGCGGCAGGCGGTGTTCGACGAAATCCGCGAGCAGCGACTGAGCGTGCGCACGAGTGACCGGCAGGCCGAACCCCCGGGTGCTGCCCGGGCTGTCGGCGAACTCGCGCTCGACCATCGCCATGACGTCGCGCGTGGTGCGGTCCGGACGAAATCGCCGCGGCGCGCGGACCTCGCCGGGACCGGCCTTGCCGAAAGCCGAACGGTTCTCGGCATCGAAGTTCCAGCGCCCGCCGAGCGGTTTACCGCCCTTCATCAACACGTCGTGCCGACGGCGCATCGCACGGTAGAAATTCTCGAGCAGCAGTTCCCGGCGCCCGCGGGCGTAGTCCTCGAACTGCGCGGTGTCGGTGTAGAAATGTCGGTCGGTGCGGATGTCGAGCGGCACCCCGCACTGCCCGGCCGCAGCGCGCAAGGCCTCGCGCACGCGGTGCTCGCCCGGTTCGGTCACGATCAAACGCGCGGCGCGCGTGCGCTCGACCCAGCGCACGACCTCCTCGCGGAACGACCCCCGGTTGTCGGCGTCGTCGAGGGTGACGTAGTGGACCCGCCGGCGACGCTTCCTCAGCGCCGCCCTGAAATGGCGCATGGCCGAGAAGAACAGCACCAGGCGCTGCTTGTGCTGCGGAACGTAACTGGCTTCCTCGGCGAGTTCCATCATGAGCACCGCGTCGCGCTCGCGATCGAAACGGTCGAAAGCGGCGGCCCCGGCGTCCAGCTGATCGCCGAGCACGACCACCAGGTTTCTCACCGGCTCGGCTGCGGGGCTCGCCACCGCGTCAGTCGCCCAACGCACTGCGGATCGGGCCGCACCGGTGCGCGTCGTGTGCGAAGGTCCCGCGCCCCGTGACTGCCGGTCGGTCGGGTCCCGGGCGTACGGCGCCGGGTCTCGGCGTAGCGGGCTGGCGGCGGAACACGGGTCTCAACCTCGTCGCGCGCCGGCGAGTCGTTGCAGGTACGGCCGCACGGGCAGGAACAGGCGGTAGGCAGCCTCCAGCAGCAGGGCGAGCGGCCGCCGTCGCAGCAGGCGTCCGGCCAGGGCGAACCCCGGCAGGCGCGCCCAGAGTTCGGCGAACGCCCTCCCGCCCGAGACCAGCGTGCCGTCCGCGAGGCGCACGTGGAAACGCGCCATCGCGGCCTCGCGCGCAAGCCCCGGTGCGACCGTGCCCGGCGGCGCGGCGCTGACGTCTGTCCAGCAGATACGCTCAGCGCCGGGGCGCCGGCGGTACCAGGCGATCTCGCGCCGGCACAGGGGACAGGCCCCGTCGAAGTACACGGT
>JBFJWO010000315.1:0-6330 GCA_041623575.1 Gammaproteobacteria bacterium | reverse complement strand
TACACGGGGATTTTCGACGGCCGTCACTAAGTTGTTGATTTTATGGTGGCCAGGGGCGGAATCGAACCACCGACACGGGGATTTTCAGTCCCCTGCTCTACCGACTGAGCTACCTGGCCAGGAGGAGGAAATACCGGGAGGTCGTGCCTGAGGGGTGGTTGGTCGTCCCTGACCGCTCAGGTAATCGGCGCGTATTTAAGCCGCTCGCCTGGCGCTAGTCAAGCCGGCGCGCGGCGCGCGGCGCGCGGCGGCGCGCTGAGCGGTGGTTCACGGTTTGTCGGGGGCGACGTAGCCTTCGGGCGGCGCGGAGCCGTCGCCGAAGAAGAACTTCTCCATCTCGCCTTCGAGGAAGGCGCGCGCCTTGGGTTCGATGGGCACGAGGCGGTTCTCGTTGATCAGCATGGTCTGGTGGGCCAGCCATTGCTGCCACGCCTCCTTCGAGACGTTGGCGAGGATGCGCTTGCCGAGCTCGCCCGGGTAAGGGGCGCGCTCGAGACCCTCGGCCTCCTTGCCCAGTTTCACGCAGTGCACGGTGTTCGCCATCGTCAGCCCCCTAGTCAGCCGAAACCCAGTTCGCTCAACAGCCTTGTGACCGGCCGCGGCAGGCCGCCGGGGCGTTGCCCGCCGTTATACCAGACGCACCCCGCACCTTCCATCACCTGGCCGGTGGCGGCGGCGGGGCTTGCCAGCAACGGGTGGATGTCCAGGTGGAAATGGCTGAAGGTGTGGCGGAAGGGGGCGAGTTCCTCCACCTTGGCGAGGGCGCCGCAGCGTTGCGCGGCCCACTCGAGCGCGGCGGCGCGCGCGTCGAACTCGGGGAAGCTCCACAGGCCGCCCCAGCGGCCGCTGGCCGAGCGGCGTTGCAACAGCACACCCTGGCCGGGGTCGCGCAGCAGCAGCATCCAGGTCTCGCGCTCCGGAATCGGCACGCGCGCCCGGCGCCCGGGAAAGCGATCGACGGTGCCGGCGGCTTGCGCGCGGCAGGTCGTGCGCACGGGACACTGCGCGCAGCGCGGGCGGGAACGGGTGCACACGGTCGCGCCGAGGTCCATCATCGCCTGGTTGAAGCGCCCCGGTTCGTCCCGGGGCAGCAGGGCTTCGGCCCGCTGCCACAGGCGCGCGGCGACGGCGCTCTTGCCGGGCCAGCCCTCGATCGCATCGTGGCGCGCGAGCACGCGCTTGACGTTGCCGTCGAGGATCGGGTGCGCAGCGTTGCGCGACAGGCTCAGCACGGCGCCGGCGGTCGAGCGCCCGATGCCGGGTAACGCCCGCAGCGCGTCGATCCGTTCGGGAAACTCTCCGCCGTGCTCTTGTACGATCAGTTGCGCCGCGCGGTGCAGGTTGCGGGCGCGCGCGTAGTACCCGAGGCCGCTCCACAACCCCAGGACCGCATCGACCTCGGCGGCGGCGAGGCTCGCGACGTCCGGGAAGCGCGCGACGAACGCTTCGAAATAGGGGATCACGGTGGCGACCTGCGTCTGCTGCAGCATGATCTCGGAGACCCACACGCGGTAGGGGCTCACGGGCTGCTGCCACGGCAGGTCGGTGCGCCCGTGCGTCGCGTGCCAGTCGAGCACGCGGCGCGCGAAGCCGCGGCTCATCAGAAGAGTTTTTTGAGCTTGCCCTTGACGTCTTCCTCGAGCTTGTCGGCGGCCTTCTTCTTCTCCGCTTCCGCCGCCGCCGTGGCGCGATCCTTCTCCGCCTGGGCCTTGGCCGCCAGGTCGGCTTTCGCCCGTTCGGCTTCCTCGGCGAGGCGCGCTTTCTCCTCGGCCGCCTTCGCTTCCAGCCGCGCCCGCTCCTCCCTGGCCTTGGCCTCGAGGCGCGCCTTCTCGTCGGCCAGCGCCTGGCGTGCCCGGCCTTCCAGCACGTTGGCCAGCTCGAAGCTCACCTTGGGCTTGGCGAACGTACCGCCCACCCGGATCGGCACCGGCAGGCCGCGCAGGTCGTCGCCCACTTCGCCGCCCTGCCCGGTCGCCTTGTCGGTCAGGGTCACGGTCGCGAGGTAGTCGAGCAGTTCGCCCGCCACGTCCACCTGGCCCTTGCCCGCGAGGCGCAGCAGCGGCGCGCGCAGGTCGAGGTCGTCGGTGTGCAGTACGCCGTTGCGAAACACGCCGCTCACGCTGACGGCGGAGAAATCGGTCGGCCGATCGCCGCTCGAGGCGTAGTCCTTGCGCTTGAGCTTGGCCTCGGCGACGCGCAACTGCTCGGCCAGGTTGAACCCCTTGACCGCACCGTCCTGGAAGGCCATCGCTACGCGCCCGTTGAGGCCGCGCTTCAGCTGCCCGACGGTCAGGCCGCTGGTGGTGATCGCAAGCGTTGCGTCGGCGCGCCCGCGCACCATGTCGTCGCCGGTGAAATCGGTGAGCAGCGGGCCGGACTTGACGTTGGCGAGCTGCGCATCGACCTGGAACACGGGCTGCTCGCCGCGCACGTCGACCAGGGTCTTGCCCTTGAATAGGCCCTCGTAGAGCGCGAGGTTCATCGGGTCGAGGCGCACCACGCCGCCGCGCACCACGAGCTTGCTGGTGAAATCGCTGACGCTGAGCTTCTTCACGGTGAGGCGCGCGATGTCGAGCTGCGCCTCGAGGTCCAGCTCGCGCAGCAACTCCACCGGCAGGCCGAGCGGGGTGTCGTCGCCGGCGCCTGCCGGGGCGTCCCCGGCGGGCGCGCTGCCCTCCGGCGGCTCGGGCGGCAGGTAACGGTCGAGATCGATGGCCGAGACGTTGGCCCGCGCGGTGATCTTCGGCAGCCCCTGCGGCGCGTCGAGCCCGGCCACCGCGGCCACGATGTCGAGCCGCGTATCGTCGAGCGTCAGGGTCAGCGCCTTGATGTCCGCCGCCTCGGCCGAAGCGGTGAGCTCGCCGGAGGCCGCGACCTTGCGCAGCACGTTCTGGTCCGCGGTCAGCGGCGGCTCGATGCCGAACCGGCCCATCAGCGCGCGGGCGTCGAAAGCGGCCAGGTCGAGCTTTGCTTCCACGCGCGGCGCGCGGTCGAGGTCCAGCGCCCGACCGTTCAGGCGCAGGTCGATCTCGCCGGTGCGCACGCGCAAGTCCTCGAAAGCGGCGACCTGCTGCGCGAGGTCCGCGCTCACATCACCGGTCACGGACAGCGCGAGCCGCCCGCCGGGAAGCGCCGCGCCGCTGGCGTTCACGTCGAAGGCGAGGCCGCGCGCTGCGTAGCGCTGGCGCTCGAGATCGGCGCTCAGGTCGGCCCGCAGCTTGACGGTCGCCTCGATCTGCGGCTCGCCGACGCTGGCCTGGGCGCCGAACACCAGCTCGAACGGCTCGCCCAGGGTCACCCGGCCGGTCTGCAGCGCGACGCCGGACAGGCGCACCGTCTGGCCGGCGGCCGCGTCGCGGTAGCTGACCGCCGCATCGGCAATGCGCACGCCGCCGACCGAGAGCGCGGCCAGCGCCGGCGGCAGCCCGCCACCCCCGCTGCCCGCGGCGGGCGCCGTCGCGGCCTGCCCGGTGCCGGGCGCGGCCGGGGCGCCGGCCAGGTCGTCCCAGTTGCTGACCCCGTTGGCGGCCTTCTGCAGGTCGAGCCGCAGGCCTTCGAGTTCCACCACGTCGACCCGCAGCACGCCGCGCAGCAGCGGCAGCACTTCCACCTTGACCTTGACGGCGCCGACTTCCGCGAACGGCTGCTCGCCGAACCCGGTGGCGTTGCCGAGGCGCGTGCGGCCGAGCTCGAAACCGAGCCACGGGAAATAGGAGACGCCGACGTCGCCGGGAATCTCCAGGGTGCGACCGGTCTGCTCCCGCACGGCCGCCGCGGCCTGCTCCTTGTAGGCATTGGGGTCGAACGTCGCGAGAAAGCCGATGACCAGCACCGCCGCCAGCAGCACCACGCCGACGACCGAGAGCAATGTCCACTTGAGCCACTTCATGACCAGATTTGTCCCTGTATGCGTTCTCGGGGTAGAGTGCGCGATTCTACCTCCTGCCTCCTCCAGACATGCATGACATCCCGGTAAGTCACAGGCTCCTGACCTTTCTTAACAACCCGGACGACCGCCATGGCCGCTGACTGGCTCGAAGCGGGGCGCAACCGCGCCCGCGCGCTCTTTTCCCGGCCCAACCCGGACGCCGGGCTGCTGAAGGCCGTCGCGGGCTCGCTGGGCGGCATCGTGGTGCTCGTGCTCGTGGCGCTGATGCTGCTCGGCTGGTGGTGGAGCCGCGAGCCGGAGATCGTCGACGTGCGCGAGTTGACGCGGGAACGCGCCGAGGCCGCGGGCGAATCGGCGGTGGTCGGTTACGCCACCACCGCCACGCTCCTCCACGTCGCCGAGACGCTGCTGGACAAGCCGGGCGGCTATCTCAGCAACGACGTCCTGCCCCCCGGCGTGGTGCTGGACAACATGCCCAACTGGGAATTCGGCGTCCTGGTACAGGTGCGCGACCTCGCGCGCGCGTTGCGCAACGACATCAGCCGCTCCCAGTCGCAGTCCGCCGAGGACGACGACCTCGCCATCGCCGAGCCGCAGTTCAACTTCGACTCGGAGTCGTGGCTGTTCCCGGCCACGGAGAGCGAGTACCGCAAGGCGATCCGCGCGCTGGAGCGCTACCTGCACCGCCTGGCCGACTCCCGGCAACAGAACGCGCAGTTCTTCGCCCGCGCCGACAACCTGCGCGAGTGGCTGTCGCTGGTGGAGAAACGCCTCGGCGGGTATTCGCAGCAGCTGAGCGCGAGCGTCGGCCAGGTGCGCGTCAACACCGACCTCGCCGGCGACGCCGGCGCCGAGCAGTCGACCTCGCGCCCCAGCCAACTGGTGGTGCAGACCCCCTGGCTGGAGATCGACGACCGCTTCTACGAGGCGCGCGGCGCGGCCTGGGCGCTGGTGTTGCTGCTGCGCGCGGCGGAGGTGGATTTCCGCGCGGTGCTGGAGAAGAAGAACGCGCTGGTGAGCCTGCGCCAGATCATCCGCGAGCTCGAGGCCACGCAGGACACGGTGTGGAGCCCGGTGATCATGAACGGCGGCGGGTTCGGGCTGTTCGCCAACCACTCGCTGGTCATGGCCTCCTACATCTCGCGGGCCAACGCGGCGCTGATCGACCTGCGCAACCTGCTCGAGCAGGGCTGAGGGGTGCGCCGAGCGCCCCCTGTCCGTTGGCCGACATTGACGTAAAACCGGCTGGCCGCACGCCGGTGCTCAGGCTACTATTGCGCCCCTCGCAAGGATCGGACCCCAGCGCAATGGTGTCGAGCCACCCCACGTCCCCCGTCCACCGCCGCGCAGCCGGCGCCGACCGGCCTCCATCCGCCTGAACTCGATGAGCAGACCCGCGACAGGCCGGCCGCGTCCCGTGGTCGCTCGCCGCCTCATCCTGCTGCTCCTGGCGTTCAGCTCGCTCATCACCCTGATCACCACCTCGATCCAGCTGTACGTCGATTTCGGGCGCGACGTGGACACCGTCGTGGACGAGTTCGGGCGTATCGAGCGCAGCTACGTCGCGCCGCTGGTGCTGGACCTGTGGGTGCTGGACGACGAGCAGGTCGCCACCACGCTGGACGGTATCCTGCAGCTGCCCAACATCGAGTACGCCGCGATCACCCAGCAGGGCCGGGAGCTGTACCGCTCCGGCTCACCGGGCAGCGAGCGGCGCATCGTGCGCGAGTTCGAGCTGCGCTACCTGCAGGACGGCACCGCGCTCGACCTCGGCACGCTGACCGTGCAGGCCAGCCTCAACCAGGCCTGGCAGCGGATGTTCGACCGCCTCGGCATCATCGTGCTCAGCAACGCGCTCAAGACCTTCGCGGTGGTGCTGTTCGTCTACTTCATCTTCCGCGGCCTGGTCACGCGCCACCTCGAGGCCATCTCCCGCCACCTCATGCGGGTCACGCCCGGCAACGGCATGGAGGAGCTGGTCCTCGATCGCAAGCGCCGCGCGGCGCGCGACGAGCTCGACACGGTGGTGGACGCGATCAACCGCATGCAGCACAACCTGCACAAGTCCTACGGCGCCCTGCGCGAGAGTGAGGCGCGCCTGCGCGCGATCTTCGACAACTCGCCCAACTGCATCGCGCTCAAGGACAAGGAAGACCGTTTCGTGCTCATGAGCCCGCAATTCGCCCGCGTGCTCGACCTGCCCGTGGAGGCCGCGCTCGGACGCCCGGCACAGGACCTCATGTCGCGCCTGTCGCTGAGCGAGCGCGAGGCCAGCCGGGCGCCCGTGCAGCACGAGTACGACCTCAAGTCCGAGCGGCGCGTGTTCCTCGCCAACGACTTCCCGGTGGTCAAGGACGACGGCGAAGTCATCGGCGTCGGCATGCTGTGGACCGACGTGACCCGGCTCAAGACGGTGGAGCGCGAGCTCGCCGCGCAGCGCG
>JBFJWO010000314.1:0-6362 GCA_041623575.1 Gammaproteobacteria bacterium | reverse complement strand
TGCCGAACATCACGCCGATCTTCATGCGGATCTGGTTGATGAAGATCACCAGGGTGTTGGAGCGCTTGATGTTGGCGGTCAGCTTGCGCAACGCCTGGGACATCAGCCGCGCGTGCAGGCCGACGTGCGAATCGCCCATCTCGCCCTCGATTTCCGCTTTCGGCGTGAGCGCGGCGACCGAGTCGATCACCACCACGTCGACAGCCCCGGAGCGCACCAGCATGTCGGTGATCTCGAGCGCCTGGTCGCCGGTGTCGGGCTGCGACACCAGCAGGTCGTCCACGTTGACGCCCAGCTTCCCTGCGTACAGCGGGTCGAGGGCATGCTCGGCGTCGACGAACGCCGCCGTGCCGCCCTGCTTCTGGCACTCGGCGATCGCCTGCAGGGTCATGGTGGTCTTGCCCGAGGACTCCGGCCCGTAGATCTCGACCACCCGCCCGCGCGGCAGGCCGCCGATCCCGAGCGCGATGTCGAGTCCCAGCGAACCGGTCGACACGGCGCTGACGTCGCGAACCGCGCTGGCGTCCCCCATGCGCATGACCGCTCCCTTGCCGAACTGCTTCTCGATCTGCCCGAGCGCCGCCGCCAGCGCCTTTTTTCTGTTGTCATCCACCTTGTGCATCCTCCTGAACATCGAGTTCGAACGGGCGCGTCCCGCGCCCAGCTGATCAATGGCTGGTCAGTGCCCGTCACCTGCGGACGCTGACTCCGGCACCGGAATGTGCCGGCGATTTCGGCGACGCCGGTTGCCGCCTGTCGTCGCCGGGGCGGTCCCGGAAAACGACGGGACGGGCCTCGTCGCGAGGCCCGCCAAAGCGGCGGATTATCCCACAAGCACCATGGCTGCGCCCACCGGTTTCGGCGCTCCGTCGGGGCCGCGGGGCGCTCAGCGGGGCGCGGCGCCGGCGAGTTCCTCGATACGCCGCTGCGCAGCCTCCAGACGCGCATCGCTGTCGCCGAGCTCGGCACGCAGCCGCTCGAGTTCCACTCGCAGCGCGGCACTGCGCCCGGCCACTGCCCGCAACGCGCTGCGTTCGCGCTCGATCTGCACGCGCGCGGCCTCCAGCTGCGCGCCTTGCGTCGCCGGCTCCGTGGCGCCGGCGCCCACAGAGAGCATGAGCAGCGACGCCGCGGCGGCAGCCGTCGGCCGCCTCATCGCAGCCTCTCGCACAGCCCGCTCAGCGCCCGCCACGCGGCCTGCTCGCGCACGGCGGCCCGGTCGCCGTCCAGTTGCACGTGCTCGGCGCGGGCCGGCCCGAGACCGGCCCAGGCCAGCCACACCGAGCCGACCGGGTTTCGCGGCGTGCCCCCGTCGGGCCCCGCGACCCCGCTGACCGCGACCGCGACATCGGCATGACTCGCGCGCAGCGCGCCGTCCGCCATGGCGAGCACCGCCGCTTCGCTGACCGCGCCGTGCTCGACGAGCAACGCCTCGTCGACGCCGAGCAGTTCCCGCTTCGCCGCGTTGCTGTAGGTGACGAAACCGCGCTCGAACCAGCGCGAGCTGCCGGGCAGGTCGGTGATGAGCTTGGCGAGCAGTCCGCCCGTGCACGACTCGGCCGTGACCAGCGTCACGTTGCGCGCAAGCGCGCGCGCGGCGAGGTCCTTGACGAGTTCGGAGAGCGCATCGGCAGCGGACATCCGCGCACGGTAGCGACGGCGCGGCGCCGGCACAAGAGCCGACGCTTGCGATAAACTGCCGCGATGCCCGCGCTCGACGCTACGCTCAAGCACACCCCGGTCATGCAGCAGTACCTGCGCATCAAGGCGGAGCACCCCGACCTGCTGCTGTTCTACCGCATGGGCGACTTCTACGAGCTGTTCTACGACGACGCGCGCCGCGCGGCGGAGTTGCTGGATATCACGCTGACCGCCCGCGGCAAGTCCGGCGGCAACCCGATCCCCATGGCCGGCGTTCCCTACCACGCGGCGGAGAACTACCTGGCGCGGCTGGTGCGCATGGGCGAATCGGTCGCCATCTGCGAGCAGATCGGCGATCCGGCCGCCAGCAAGGGCCCGGTCGAGCGGGCGGTCACCCGGGTCATTACACCGGGAACCGTCACCGACGAGGCGCTGCTCGATGAGCACAGCGACACGGTGCTGGTGGCGCTGGCCCGGGACGGCGGGCGTTTCGGCTTCGCCGCGCTCGACCTCGGCGCCGGGCGCTTCGCCTTGAGCGAGGTCGAGGGACTGGACGCGGCCCGCGACGAGCTGGCCCGGCTGGCGCCGGCCGAGCTGCTGTTCGACGAGGACCAGCCGTTGGCGCCGGCGTTGCGGGCGAGCTGCGCGACCCGTGCGCGCCCGCCCTGGCATTTCGACCCCGAGAATGCCGCGCGTCAGCTCGCCGAGCAGTTCGGCACCCGCGATCTCGGCGGTTTCGGCTGCGCCGGGCTCACGCTCGCGATCGGCGCTGCGGGCTGTGCCCTGCAATACGTGCGCGACACCCAGAAGTCACACCTCCCGCACATCACCGGTCTGCGCACCGAGCACGCCGGCGACGCGATCGTCATCGACGCCGCCAGTCGGCGCAACCTCGAGCTCGACACCAGCCTGGGCGCCAACCCGCGCGCCAACCTGGCCGCCGTGCTGGACGGCACCGTGACCAGCATGGGCACGCGCGCGCTGCGCCGTTGGATCAACCGCCCGCAACGCTCCCGCGAGATCCTTAGCGCCCGCCTGGACACGGTGGAGGAACTGCACGACGCGACGCTGCTCGAACCGCTGCGTGCGGGATTGCGCGAGGTCGGCGATATCGAACGCATGCTCTCGCGGGTGGCGCTCGGCAGCGCCCGCCCGCGCGATCTCACCGGGCTGCGTGAATCGCTGCGCGCCCTGCCCGGGATCCGCGGCGCGCTCGCCGATGCGGGCGCCACGCAGCTGGCCGAGCTGCGCGCACGGGCCGGCGAATACCCGGAGCTGGTCGCGTTGCTGGACCGGGCGCTGGTGCCGACGCCCCCGGTCGTGATCCGCGAAGGCGGCGTGATCGCGCCCGGCTTCGACGCGGAGCTCGACGAGCTGCGGGCCTTGAGCGACAACGCCAGCGGCTACCTGCAGCAACTCGAGACGCGCGAGCGCGAACGCACCGGGCTGCCCACCCTCAAGGTCGGCTACAACCGCGTGCACGGCTACTACATCGAGATCAGCCGCGCACAAGCCGCCCGGGCGCCCGAGGACTACACCCGCCGCCAGACGCTCAAGGGCGCCGAGCGCTTCATCACCGAGGAGCTCAAGACGTTCGAGGACAAGGTGCTGAGCGCGCGCGAGCGCGCCTTGACGCGCGAGAAGTCGCTGTACGCCGAGTTGCTGCAGCAGTTGCTCGAGCCGCTCGCCGCGCTGATGCAAAGCGCCGCGGCGCTGGCCGAGCTCGACGTGCTCGCGGCGTTCGCCGAACGCGCGCAACGGCTCGGCTACGTGCGCCCGGTGCTGGCCGACGAGGCGGGTATCCGTATCGAGCAGGCGCGCCACCCGGTGGTCGAGACGGTGCTGGAGCAGGACTTCATTCCCAACGACTGCGTGCTCGACGCCGAGCGGCGCATGCTGATCATCACCGGCCCCAACATGGGCGGCAAGTCGACCTACATGCGCCAGGTAGCCCTGCTCGTGCTGCTCGCCCACATCGGCTCGTTCGTCCCCGCACGCGCGGCTCGCATCGGGCCCGTCGACCGGATCTTCACCCGCATCGGCGCCGCCGACGACCTGGCCGGCGGGCGCTCCACGTTCATGGTGGAAATGACCGAGACGGCCGATATCCTGCACAACGCGACCAGCGACAGCCTGGTGCTGATGGACGAGATCGGGCGCGGCACCAGCACCCTCGACGGCCTGTCGCTCGCGTGGGCCGCGGCCGAGACGCTCGCCTCTCGCGTCAAGGCCTATACCTTGTTCGCGACCCACTACTTCGAACTCACCAGCCTCGCCGAGCAGCACCAGGGGATCGCCAACGTACACCTCGGCGCGGTCGAGCACGGCGACGGGATCGTGTTTCTGCACAACGTCGAGCCGGGACCGGCCAACCAGAGCTACGGCATCCAGGTGGCGCAGCTGGCGGGGGTGCCGCGACCGGTGATCGAGGCGGCACGGCGCAAGCTGCGCGAGCTCGAGGCGAACGTGGTCCACGACGTCGCGGCCGCCAGCCCCGACCAGTTCGCGCTGTTTCCACTCGTCGCCCGCAGCGCGGCGCTCGACTATCTGGACTCGCTGGACCCAGACGCGCTCGCGCCTCGCGAGGCGCTCGAAGCCCTGTATCACCTGCACGCCTTGCGCCGCGAGGAAGCCGGTTCGCACTGACTGCCCGCCTGTGGCACGCGCCGCGCCCGGCGTGCTAAGTTGCGCAGATGCTCAAGTTCCGTGACATCGGGCTGATCGCCAAGCCCGGCGATGCGCGCGTGGCCACAACCGTACGCGACACCGGCGCACTGCTGCACCGCCTTGGCGCCCGCGTGTGGCCGGACACGGTGGCGGCAGCGCTGCTGGACGGCGCCTTCGAGGAGGCAAGGCCTCGCACGGTGCAGGAGATCAGCGATCACTGCGAGGTCGCCGTGGTGATCGGCGGCGACGGTACGTTGCTCGGCGCGGCGCGCGCATTGTCGGTGGGCGACGTGCCGTTGATCGGGGTGAATCTCGGGCGGCTGGGATTCCTGGTGGACGTACCGCCCGATCACGATCACGCCGTGCTGCAAGCGATGCTGCAGGGCGAGCACATCGCCGAGCGCCGCTTTCTCCTGCAGGCCGAAGTGATCCGCGGCGGCAAGCCGATCTTTCGCGAGCGGGCGTTCAACGACGTGGTGCTGCGCATCCGCGAACAGGTGCGGCTGATCGAGTTCGAGACCCGCATCGACGGGCGCTTCGTCAGCCTGCAGCGCGCCGACGGCATGATCGCCGCCTCGCCCACCGGCTCCACGGCCTACGCGTTGTCCTGCGGCGGGCCGGTGCTGACCCCCGCGATGGAGGCCATCCTGCTGCTGCCCGTTTGCTCGCACACGTTCAGCAGCCGCCCGGTGGTGACCGGCGCCGACAGCGTGGTGGAGCTGCTGCTGCACGACCAGAACCGCGAGGCCACGCAACTGGTGTGCGACGGGCAGATCAACTGCCCGCTGGAGAACGGCGACACGGTGCGGATCTACCGTGCCGACAAGGGCATCACGCTGCTGCACCCCCACGACTACGACTTCTACGCCCTGCTGCGCGAGAAACTGCGCTGGGGATGAGCTCGCGCGCATGTTGACGCAACTCAGCATCCGCGACTTCGCCATCGTCGACGAGGTCGAACTCACGCTCGAAAGCGGCATGACGGTGCTGACCGGCGAGACCGGTGCCGGCAAGTCGATCCTGCTCGATGCGCTGTCGCTGGCGCTCGGCGACCGAGCGGACGCGGGCGCGGTGCGCCACGGCGCCGAGCGTGCCGATATCTGCGCGGCCTTCGAAACCTCGGGCGTCGCGGCGGCCGCGCAATGGCTCGGCGAGCACGACCTCGACACCGGCGGCGAGTGCATGCTGCGCCGGGTGATCAACGCCGACGGGCGCTCGCGCGCGTACATCAACGGGCGCCCGGCCACTCTGCAGAGCCTGCGCGAGCTCGGCGAGTGCCTGGTCGACATCCACGGACAGCACGAGCACCAGTCGCTGCTCAAGGACCGTGTGCAACGCGAGCTGCTGGACGGCTTCGGCGAGCTCGGCGGGCTGGCGGCGCAGACGGCGGCGGCGGCGGGCGCCTGGAAGACGAGCGCGGCGCGGCTGCAGGCGTTGCGCGATGCGGCCGCCAGCCGCGACGAACGCCTGGACCTGCTGCGCTACCAGGTCGGCGAGCTGACCGCGCTGGCACCGCTGGCCGGTGAGTTCGCCGCCCTCGAGGAACGCCAGGTGAGGCTTGCCAACGCGGGCGAGATCGGCGCCGGGCTGCGCGCGGCGCTCGATGAGCTCTACGAGCAGGAGTCGAGCATCCACGACCGGCTCGCGCGCTTGCATGCGCGCCTCACCCGCCTCAGAGACTACGAGCCGGGGCTGGCAAGCCTGTGCGAGCTGCTGGAAAACACGCGCATCCACGCGAGCGAGGCGGTGACCGAGGCGCGCGAGCGGCTCGCTCACGTCGAGGACGATCCCGGCGAGCTGGCGCAGACCGAGCAGCGCCTCGGCGCCCTGCACGAGCTGGCCCGCAAGCACCGGGTCGAGCCCGACGCGCTCGCCGCGCAATGCGAACGCCTCGGCGCGGAGCTCGAAGACCTGGAACACGCCGGTGCCCGCCTCGACGAGTGCGAAGCGCGCGTGGCGGCCGACCTCGCCGCCTATGACAAGAGCGCCGCGCAACTCAGCGAGGCGCGCGCGGCGGCCGCGCACGAGCTCGGCGCGGCGGTCAGCGAAGCCAT
>JBFJWO010000313.1:0-6399 GCA_041623575.1 Gammaproteobacteria bacterium | reverse complement strand
TGGTGCGGTCAGGTACTGGCCGACCTGGGCGCCGACGTGATCAAGATCGAGCGCCCGGGGCGGGGCGACGATACGCGCTCCTGGGGCCCGCCGTACCTGCACGACGCCGCGGGGCGCAACACCGGCGAGGCGGGTTACTACCTCTCGGCGAACCGCGGCAAACGGTCGGTCACGGTGGACATCGCGCAGCCGCGGGGCCAGGCGCTGATCCGCGCACTCGCCGAGCGCAGCGACGTGCTGATCGAGAACTTCAAGCAGGGCGGCCTGGCCGCCTACGGGCTCGACTACGCAGCGCTGTCGGCCGTCAATCCGCGCCTGGTCTACTGCTCGATCACCGGCTTCGGGCAGAGCGGCCCTTACGCCGAGCGCCCGGGCTACGACTACATGATCCAGGCGACCGGCGGGCTCATGAGCATCACCGGCGAGCGTGACGAGTTGCCGGGCGGAGGCCCGCAGCGGGTGGGGGTGGCGGTGGCCGACCTCAGTACCGGGCTGTACGCCACCATCGCCATCCAGGCAGCCTTGCTGCACCGTGCGCGCAGCGGCGAGGGCCAGTACATCGACATGGCGTTGCTCGACTGCCAGGTGGCGCTGCTGGCCAACCAGGCGCTGAACTACCTGGTCACCGGCACACCGCCCGGGCGGGCCGGCAACTCGCACCCCAACATCGTCCCCTACCAGGTGTTCGCCACCCGCGACGGGCACCTCATCGTGGCGGTGGGCAACGATGCCCAGTTCGCCCGGCTGTGCTCGCTGCTCGGGTGCACGGAGTTCGCCGGGGACGAACGCTTTTCGACCAACGCCGCGCGGGTGCGCAACCGCGAGGTGCTCGTGCCGTTGCTGGCGCAGCGCCTGGCCGAACGCGACAGTGCGGACTGGCTCGAGGCGTTCGACGGGGCGGGGGTTCCGTGCGGGCCGATCAACGATCTCGGCCAGGTGTTCGACGACCCCCAGGTCCGCCACCGCGGCCTGCGCCTCGACCTCGAGCACCCGCTGGCCGGCACGGTCCCGTCGGTGGCGAGTCCGCTGCGCCTGGCGGCGACGCCGCCGGCCTACGAGCGCGCGCCGCCGACCCTCGGCCAGCACACCGACGAGGTCTTGCGCGAGGTGCTCGGTTACGACCAGCGGCAAATCGACGAACTGCGCGAGGCCGGCACGATCTGACACGCGGCGAGCAAGCCCGTGTCCAGTCCTTTACCATAGGCCCCATTCGGGATGGCTACAGGAGAGAACTCCATGCAACTGCAAGACTCCGACCTGCTGCGCGAGACCTGCCTGATCAACGGCGAGTGGGTCGGTGCGGACGACGGGGCGACGATCGAGGTGAACAACCCCGCCAACGGCAAGGTCCTCGGCACGGTACCCCGCATGGGTGCGGCGGAGACCCGCCGCGCGATCGCCGCCGCGGACGCGGCCCTGCCAGCGTGGCGGGCGAAGACCGCCGGCGAGCGGGCCCAGCTGCTGAAAGCCTGGTACTCGCTGATGCACAAGCATGCCGAGGACCTGGCCCGGATCATGACCTCCGAGCAGGGCAAGCCGCTCGCCGAGGCCCGCGGCGAGGTCGCCTACGCGGCCTCGTTCATCGAGTGGTTTGCCGAGGAAGGCAAGCGGGTGTACGGCGACACCATCCCGCAGCACCAGAGCGACAAGCGCATCGTGGTCATCAAGCAGCCGATCGGCGTGTGCGCCGCGATCACGCCCTGGAACTTTCCGGCCGCGCTGCTGACCCGCAAGGCCGGCCCGGCGCTGGCCGCCGGTTGCACCCTGGTGTGCAAACCGGCGTCGCAGACGCCCTACACGGCCATTGCGCTGTGCGCGCTGGCGGAGCGCGCCGGCATCCCGTCCGGGGTGGTCAACATCGTGACCGGCTCGGCCCGCGACATCGGCGGCGAGCTGACGGCCAACCCCACGGTGCGCAAGCTCACCTTCACCGGCTCGACCGAGGTCGGGCGCACGCTGATGGCGCAAAGCGCGCAGACGCTGAAGAAACTGTCGCTGGAGCTGGGCGGCAACGCGCCGTTCATCGTCTTCGACGACGCCGACCTCGACTCGGCCGTGCAGGGCGCCATGATCTGCAAGTACCGCAACACCGGCCAGACCTGCGTGTGCGCCAACCGCATTTTGGTCCAGGACAGCGTGTACGACGCCTTCGCCGACAAGTTCGGTGCGGCGGTCGCCGGGCTCAAGGTCGGCAACGGCATGGAGGAGGGCGTGACCCAGGGACCGTTGATCGACATGAACGCGGTGGAGAAGGTCGAGCAGCACATCGCCGACGCTCTCGGCAAGGGCGCACAGGTGATGATGGGCGGCGCCCGCCACGAGCTCGGGGGCACGTTCTTCCAGCCCACGGTGCTGACCGGCGTCACGGCCGACATGCTGGTCGCCAACGACGAGACCTTCGGGCCGATGGCGCCGCTGTTCCGGTTCTCCACCGACGAGGAAGCGATCCGCATGGCCAACGACACGGAGTTCGGCCTGGCGGCGTATTTCTACAGCCGCGACATCGGGCGCGTGTGGCGTACCTCCGAGGCGCTCGAGTACGGCATCGTCGGCATCAATACCGGGATCATCTCCACCGAGGTCGCGCCGTTCGGCGGCGTCAAGGCGTCGGGGCTCGGGCGCGAGGGCTCCAAGTACGGCATCGACGAGTTCCTGGAACTGAAGTACCTGTGCATGGGCGACATCTAGCTACCCACGGGGTCGGCGGAGCGCGGGCATGAGCGGCGACAAGCCCCGGGTGCTCATCGACGAGCAGGCCATCTCGCGGCGGGTCGACGAACTCGCCGCGCAGATCTCGCGCGACTACGCCGGGCGCGACGACCTGATCATGGTCGGGGTGCTGAAAGGCGCGTTCATCTTTCTCGCCGACCTCTCCCGGCGCCTCTCCATCCCCCGCCAGATCGAGTTCATCGCGGTGTCGAGCTATGGCGGTGGCGGCAGCCAGTCGGGTGCGGTGCGCCTGGTCATGGACCTGCGCGAGAACATCGAGGGCCGTCACGTGCTGGTGATCGAGGACATCGTCGACACGGGACGCACCTTGCACTACCTGCTGGAGCTGCTGGCGGCCCGCAAGCCGGCGACCCTGCGCACCTGCGCGCTGGTTCGCAAGAGCGAGCGGGCCGAAGTCGAAGTCGGTATCGACTACCTCGGCTTCGACATCCCCGACGTGTGGGTGGTGGGCTACGGTCTCGACTACGCCGAGCACGAACGCACGCTCCCCTACATCGGCGCGATCGAGGCGCGATGAGCGGGAACGTCCCGCCGTCTCCCCGCTTTCGCGAGCGCCGCTTCCTCGAGCAGCACGTTCGTCACACGCTCGCGTTCTACCATCCGCGCTGCATCGACCCGGCCGGCGGCTTCTACCACTACTTCCGCGACGACGGCGAGGTCTACGATCGCGCCAGCCGCCACCTCGTGAGCAGCGCCCGGTTCGTCTTCAACTACGCCATGGCCGCGCGCCACTTCGGCGAGGAGTCCTACCGCGAGGCGGCCGCGCACGGCGTCGCCTACCTTCGCGACGTGCATCGGGATCCTCGCAGCGGTGGCTACGCCTGGACGCTGAAAGACGGCAGGGCAAGCGATGCGACCAATCACTGTTACGGGCTCGCGTTCGTGTTGCTCGCCTACGCCAAGGCCGTCGAGGCCGGGCTCGACGAGGCGCGGGCCTACCTCGATGAGACCTACGCGCTGCTCGAGCGGCACTTCTGGCTGCCCGAGCACGGCCTCTACGCCGACGAGATCAGCGCCGACTGGAGCGAGCGCTCACCCTACCGCGGCCAGAACGCCAACATGCACACCTGCGAGGCGATGCTGGCGGCCTACGAGGCCTCGGGCGAGGCGGCCTTCCTCGCGCGCGCTCAGACCCTCGCCCACGCGGTGACCGTGACCTGCGCGGCGCAGGCAGACGGGTTGATCTGGGAACACTACGACGAGCACTGGCGCATCGACTGGGACTACAATCGCGACGACCCGCGGCACCTGTTCCGCCCGTGGGGTTTCCAGCCGGGCCACCAGACCGAGTGGGCCAAGCTGCTGCTGATCCTCGATCGCCACGCCCCCGCCGGGTGGCTCGCCCCGCGCGCCGCGGCGCTGTTCGACGCCGCGCTCGAACGGGCCTGGGACGAGGAGCACGGCGGGATCTGCTACGGGTTCGATCCCGACGGCGCGATCTGCGACGGCGACAAGTACTTCTGGGTGCAGGCCGAATCCCTTGCGGCGGCCGCGTTGCTGGCGCGGCGCACCGGCGAGCAACGCTACTGGGACTGGTACGAGCGCATCTGGGACTACGCGTGGCGCCACCTGGTCGATCACCGCTACGGCGCCTGGTTCCGGATCCTCGATCGCGCCAATCGCAAGTACGACGATCTGAAGAGCCCCGCCGGCAAGACCGACTACCACACCATGGGCGCGTGCTACGAGGTGATGAACGTCGTCGAGTGACGCGGCGCGCGCGGCCGCTGGCGAGGCTATTACCCGTCGAGCACGCCCAACCCCCGAAGCGCGGTGGCGACCTGCCCGGCGTCGCGAAACCGGACCGGCACCAGCCCGAGCGCGTGCGCCGCGGCGACGTTGGCCGCGCTGTCGTCGATGAAGACCGTGCGTTCGGCCTGTAGATTGCAGCGTTGCAACGCCAGGCGAAAGATCGCCGGGTCGGGCTTCGCCAGGCCGACTTCGCCCGAGACCACGATGGTCTCGAACCAGTCGAGGAACGCGAACCGCCGCCGCGCCACCGGAAAGGTCTCGGCCGACCAGTTGGTCAGGGCGCACACCCGCAGGCCGCGCTCGCGCAACGCGCCGAGCAGGGCAACGCTCGGTTCGATGGCAGCCCCGAGTGTCTCCTCCCAGCGCGTCTCCCACGCGGCGATGAGCCCGCGCTGCTCCGGGTGGCGCTGCTGCAGTTCCCGCACGGCCTCGCGCACCGGGCGCCCGGCGTCCATTTCGTGGTTCCACGCGGCGCTGCAGACGTTGGCGAGGAAATGCTCCATCGCCGCCTCGTCGCCGCCGAAGAGCTTGCGGTAGAGGTAGCGCGGGTTCCAGTCGATCAGCACGTTACCGAGATCGAACAGCACCGCCTCGATGCGCGGCGCGGGTTCGGGCGCACCGTGCCTCAACTGGCGCAGGCGCCGCCGGTGCGCAAAGCACCCCAGCCGTACACCGGGTCGTGGCCCTCGGCGCCGAGGTCCTGGGCGTCGCGGCGCAGGCGCATTGTCAGGGCGGCGGGGCTGAGGCCCGCTTCGCCGGCGAGGATGTCCGCCGCCACCGCGCTGGCGAAAGCCGACGCGAAAGAGGTGCCGCTGTGGTAGGCGCCCCCGGTGCGGGTCGGCGCCCAGATGTCGACCCCCGGCGCGGCGAAGGCGACGTAGTCGCCGCGGTTCGCATGTGCGTAGGGCCGGTAGAGCCGATCGAACGCGGTCACGGCGATCACCTCCGGATAGGCGGCCGGGTAGGCGGGTGCGGCGCCGTCGCCCTGGTTGCCGGCCGCCGCCATCACCACGATGCCGAGTTCGTCCAGGCGATCGATCGCCGCTTCGAGCAGCGGGTTCGGTGGCCCGGTTATGCTCAGATTGATCAGTTCGACCCGGCGTTCGACGAGCCAGTCGAGGGCCTGCAGGAGATGATTTACGTCGCTCCCGATCTGATCCTCGGCATCGACGAAAAACGCGCCCGCCGCGAACAGCGAGGAGCCCGGCAGCATTCCCTGGAAATCTGCACTGCTGGCGCCGACCAGCAAGGTCGCCACCGCGGTGCCGTGCGCCGCGGGCGCCGCCAGGCGTTCGTCGACGAACGAGCGCGTGTGCACGGCGCGCCCGGCCAGCGCCGGGTTGGCGGTGTCCACGCCGGTATCGACCATGCCCAGGCGCACCGAGCGCGCGCAGGTCCTGGCGGGCACGTCCGGCCAACCGATGAGGCGCTGGCCGTAGCACCTGTTGTGCGGGCACGCCTTGCCGGCGAGGTCGTAGCGGCTGTTGAACGCCAGCAGTCCGTCCGCCGCGCCGATGTCGCCGGCGCCGGCGGCGCGGCGGCGAAACACCGTTACGTCGAACTTCAGGTTGGAGAGGTAGCGCTGGTGCTGGATGGCGAAGCCCGCGGCGACGAGGCCGCGGACGGTGTCCAGCGTGAGGCCGATACCGACGATTTCTTCGCTGTCTTCGCCGGCGCGGGCAGGCGGCCGAGGGACCGGTGCCGGAGGCACGACCGAAGGCCGAACCTGCGCGCGCACTGGGCGCCCAACGGTCGCAGGTGCCTGCGCGGCGCGGCCGTTGCGCGGTGGCACGGCGTCACCCGATAGGCCAGGACCACCCCGGTTGGCGCGACCTGCCGCGCCGTTGTCGCTGCCGCTGCTACCGCCGTTGCCGCCACCGCCGTTGCCGCCACCGCCGTTGCCGCCACCGCCGTTGC
>JBFJWO010000312.1:0-6410 GCA_041623575.1 Gammaproteobacteria bacterium | reverse complement strand
TGTTGCTGCTGCATGCCGATCACGAGCAGAACTGCAGCACTTCCGCCGTGCGCCTGGTCGGCAGCAGCGACGCCAACGTTTTCGCCTCGGTCGCCGCCGGTATCTGTGCGCTCTGGGGCCCGCTGCACGGTGGCGCCAATCAGCGCGTGATCGAGATGTTGCAGACGATCGCGGCCGACGGCGGCGATCATCACAAGTATCTGGAGAAGGCGAAACGCGCCGATTCGGGCTTTCGCTTGATGGGTTTCGGACACCGTGTCTACAAGAACTTCGATCCGCGCGCAAATATCCTCAAGGGCACCGCGGAGCGGGTTCTCAACGAACTCGGCGTAAGCGATCCGCTGCTCGACGTCGCCATGCGGCTCGAAGAGGCGGCGCTGGCAGACGAGTATTTCGTGGCGCGCAAACTCTATCCGAACGTGGATTTCTACAGCGGGATCCTCTACCGCGCCATGGGTATACCGACGAACATGTTCACGGCGATGTTCGCGCTCGGACGCCTGCCCGGCTGGCTCGCGCACTGGAAGGAAATGCGCAGCGACCCGGACCGGCGTATCGGGCGGCCGCGTCAGGTCTACACGGGGGCAACCGAGCGCGCTTTCGTGCCGCTCGACGCTCGCTAGGCGCCGGCAGGAGTGTGCACCTCAGCGGGCAGGCGCTGCGCGTCTCGGGAGCAGTGGTGATGGACGACAGCGTCGAGCCGGACTGGTACCGGCTGTCCGCCGACGACGTTTTCTCGCGCCTGAGTGCCGGCGACGACGGGCTTAGCTCGCAGGAGGCGGCCGCGCGCCTCGCCCGCTACGGGCCGAACGAGCTGGTCGTCACCCGCTCCAGCGCCCTGATGCGGTTCGTTCGCCAGTTCCACAACCCGCTGGTCTACATCCTGCTCGCCGCCGCGTCGGTGACCGGCGTGCTGTCGCTCGGCGGCGAGGAGATGCTCGTCGACACCGGCGTGATCCTGGGCGTCGTGTTGCTGAACGCGCTGCTCGGGTTCTTTCAGGAAGGCAAGACCGAAGCCGCGCTGGAGGCGCTGCAGAGCATGCTGGTGGCCTCGTGCGCCGTGGTGCGCGACGCCCGCGTGCAGACCATCGCGGCCAGAGAACTCGTGCCCGGCGACGTCGTGCTGCTGGGCGAAGGTGACAAGGTCCCTGCCGACCTGCGCCTGTTCGACGCCAGGAATGCCCACGCGGACGAGTCTCCGCTCACCGGCGAATCCATTCCCACGCGCAAGACCACGGCGCCGTCGACAAAGGCAGACCAGTCTCCGGCCGATCAGCGCTGCATCGCGTTCAGCGGCACCTTCCTGACCAGCGGCACGGCGCGCGGCGTCGTCGTCAGGACCGGGGAGCGAACGGAGTTCGGCAAGATCGCCCGACTCGTCAGGCACACGGAGAAGGCACCGACCCCCTTGCAGCGCAAGATCACGGACTTCACGAAGGCGCTGATGATCGGGATTCTGCTGCTGGGTGCTCTCAACTTCGGGCTGGGGCACCTCGTGGGCTTTACGCTCGTCTACAGCTTCCTGGCGTCGGTCTCGCTGATCGTGGCGGCGATTCCAGAGATGCTCCCGATGCTGGTGACCTCGATCCTGGCGCTCGCCGCCGCTGCCATGGCGCGCCGCAACGCGCTCGTCAGGCGCCTGCCGGCAGCCGAGACCCTCGGCTGCACCACGGTCGTGTGCTCGGACAAGACCGGCACCCAGACCAAGAACGAGATGACGGTGTGCCGCGCCATGGCCGGCGGCACGGACTATCGCCTGAGCGGGGTCGGGTTCGGCTCCGAGGGTACCTTCTCGCTCACCGATGGCTCGCCCATCGACGTGGCCGCCCACGCGGCGTTGTGCGAGACCCTGAGGGCCGGCTACCAGTGCAACAACGCCGGGTTCGTCCAGACCGAACAGGGCGTGCGGATCAAGGGCGATCCCACCGAGGCCGCCCTGCTCGTTTCCGCCGCCAAGGGATCGCTGATCGACAAGTACGAGCGCCTCGACGAGATTCCCTTCGAGTCGAGGAACATGTACATGGCAACGCTGCACGCGGTGCCCGAAGGCACGGTGATCTACGCAAAGGGGTCGCCCGAACGCCTGCTCGAGATGTGCAGCACCCAGCGCACGGACGCGGGCTGCGAACCGCTCGACGCCCGGGCCATCCTCGCCCAGGTCGAAGCCATGGCCGGCGACGCGCTCAGGGTGCTGGCCATGGCCAGCAAGGCGCAGCCGGCCGGGAAGACCACCCTGGCCCCCGAGGACCTCCGGGACATGACCTTCCTCGGGCTGCAGGCGATGATCGACCCGCCGCGGCCCGAGGCAGTCGTGGCCGTCGCGCGCAACGCCGCGGCCGGCGTGCGCACGGTGATGATCACCGGCGATCACGTCGCCACCGCCGTGGCGATCGCCCGGCAACTGGGCATCGCGGGCGAGGACGACAGCCCGGCGCTGGTGGGAGAGCAGATCGCGCGAACGGCGCGCGACGAACTGGCGCAGACGGTGGAAAAGGTGTCGGTCTACGCGCGGGTCGCGCCCGAGCACAAGCTGCAGATATGCCAGCTGCTGCAGGGCGACGGCGAGATCGTGGCCATGACGGGTGACGGCGTGAACGATGCGCCGGCGCTCAAGGCGGCCGACATCGGCGTGGCGATGGGCATCACCGGCACCGAGGTGAGCAAGGAAGCCGCCGACATCGTCCTCATCGACGACAACTTCGCGAGCATCGTCGGTGCCGTCGAAGAGGGACGCCACGCCTGGAACAACATCGAGAAAGCCATCCTCTACACGCTCCCCACCAACGGCGGGCAGGCGCTGCTGGTGATGGGCGCCCTGCTGACGGCACCGTTCGTCGCGGTTTTTTCCTTGCGCCTGCCGCTGGAGCCCATCCAGATCCTGTGGGTCAACCTGTTCGACTCGGTGTTCCTGACCATGCCGCTGATGCTCGAGCTCAAGGAGAAAGGCCTGCTCGACAGGCCGCCGCGCTCGGCCGGGGAGAAGATCGCCGACACACGTTTCTTCGTGCGCGTAGGGCTCGTGTCGCTGGTCATGGCGGTGATGGGTTTCTACACCTACTGGCAGTTCGGGCACCAGCTCGTTGCGGCCGGTGCCGAAAGCGACCTCGCACAGGCGCAGACGGCGACCCTCATGATGGTCGTGATGGTTCACCTGGGCTACGTGTTCACGGCCCGCTCCGTGCTCGGGTCGGCGTTCTCCTTCAGTCCCTTCGGCAATCGATGGCTGCTGGTCGGCGTGGGCCTGACCCTCGTCTCGAACCTGGCGCTGGTCTACGCGCCGTTCATGAACGAGCTGTTTCGCACCGCGCCGTTTCCGGCCGAGTGGTGGTATCTGGTCCTGCTGGGCCTGCCCGCGGGCCTGCTGTTTCCCGAGGCCGAGAAAGCCGTGGTCAGGTGGGCGAGGCAGCGCCGGCGATCGCGTTCGGGTAACGCCTGAGCGGCCCGGCGGTCAGGCGCACTCGCGCGCGGGGAGCGGGCGACGATGACGACCACGCCACCCGGCGTGCCCGCACCGCCACGACCCGAAGTTGACACGTGCCTGAGCTGTGCCCGCGAGTCTCGGGCAGAGGTAGTCGAGCGATGAAGCGGAAAAGCAGGTCACGCCACCACCGGTTCTCGCGTTTCGTCGAGGACGTCTGGACTCACACACCGTTCGCGCGAATGGTGCTGTTGCTGGTCGTGCTGTGGCTGGCCACCGCGCTCGGGATGTACCTGGCGGAGCGTGACGTGCCGGGCACCTCCATCACCGGGCTCGGTGCGGCGCTCTACTGGGGCGTGGCCGCGTTCTCGACGGCGGGCATCGCCGACATGCCGCGCTCGGGCCTGGCGCTGCTGATCGGCGGCGCCTGGATCGTCGCCGGCTCGATGCTGTTCTTCGGCACGATCGTCGCCACCATCACGACCTATTTCCTGCGCCCGATGCAGCGGCCCGGGCACCGGATCATCGACACCATCGAGTACAACCTCGAGCAACTGGACACGCTCACGATCGAAGAGCTGGATCTGCTGAAGGACACGGTGGACACGCTCATCGTGCACGTCGAGCGCCTGAAGAAGAAACAGACCCGGACGCGGTAACCGTCCTGGCACCCGAAACCCCGGACCGCGTCAAGCGTCGGCAGCGACTACGCGGGCGAGCCGGCGAAGACGACTCACCAGCGCAATCGATCCATCAGGAAATCGGCCTGCGTTTGCCCGCCGTCGGTGTCCGCCTGTACACCCGAGGAGACGAGCAACGTCTGCATGCCGCAGTCCGCGGCGCCCCGGACGTCGTGTTCCCGGCTGTCGCCGATCATCAGCACGCGCCCGGGTGCCGGGTTGCCCAGCGCTTCGAGCACGGCCTCGAACATGGCGCGCGAGGGTTTGCCCACGAAGGTCACCTCGCCGCCGGCGCGCGCGTAGTCCTCGGCGACCACGCCGGCGCCGAAAGCGGGACGCCCGGCCGCGTAGATGACGCGGTCCGGCGCCGCGCAGATCGCCGCGATCCCCTGCTGCGCGTACTTGCCGATCCGCTCCAGGTAGTCGGCGCGCGTGAGGCGTTCGGGTTCGACGCCGGCGATCAGCACCAGCGCCGGCGTTTCGTCGCCCGCCACGCGATGCAGCGGCAGGCCCTCGATCACGCTGTGATCGCCGTCGCGCGACAGCACGAGCACGCCGCTGCCGGGCGCGAGCCGGCCGTCTTTCAGCATCTCGCCCAGCGCCTGCCAGGCGAGTTCGCCGGAACTCACCACGCCGCGGAACCAGGAGGGCGGAAAGCCCAGCCGCGCCAGGCGCTCGCGATTCGGGCCGGCGCGCTTGCCCGAGTTGGTGAGCGCCACCATCGGGACCTTGCGTGCATGCAACGCGGCGACGCACTCGACGGCGTCGGCGAACGCCGTGCGCCCGTCGTGCAGCACGCCGAACTGGTCGACGGCGACGGCGTCGAAGCGCCCGGCAATCGCGGACAGCGCGGCGATCGATTCGACCAATTCAGTTCCCCCGTTGCAGGAACGCGAGCGCAACGCGCGCGACGCCGGCCGCGGCCGCGGTACTGCGGGTCGCGGCGAACTCGACGCCGAGAATGCGCCGGCGAATCGCCGTCCAGGCCGGGTTGCCCGCCCCGCCGCCGACCGTTCTCACACTGACCAGTTGCGGTGCGCCGAGTTCGGCCAGGCGCCGGTAGCCCGAACGCTCGATGCGCGCGATGCCCTCGAGCAAGCCCTGCGCGAACAGCGCGTCGCTGGCCGGGCGCGGTTGCGTTCGCGGGCGCAGCGCCGGGTCGTTGACCGGGAAGCGTTCACCCGGTCCGGGCAGCGGATAGTAGTCGAGCCCGGTGTCGTTGTGCGGGTCCATGCGTGCCGACAGACGTGCGAGTTCGGCCGTGGCGAAGTGTGCTTCGAGCGCCCGCCCGCCGCTGTTCGAGGCGCCGCCGGCGAGCCAGGTGTCGCCGATGCGATGGCTGTAGATGCCGTAGCGCGGGTCGAAGATCGGGCGCTCGCAGAGCAACTTGAGGGTCAGGGTCGTACCGAGCGCGGTGACGCCCTCGCCCGGCCGCGAAGCCCCGGTCGCCATGAACGAGGCGCAACCGTCGGTCATGCCCGCCACGATCACCACGCCGCCCGGCAACCCGAAGGCGCCGGCGGTGTACGCGGTCACGGCGCCCACGGCAACCACCGCCGGCAGCAAGTCCGTGTGCAGCGGCGTTTGCGCCAGCCAATCGGGCCAGCGGCGCGCGAGCGCGTCGTACCCGGTCTTCAACGCGTTGCTCTCGTCGCTCGCCACCGGCGCGCCGGCGAGCAGTTCGGCGATCCAGTCCGCCTGGTGAACGATACGCGCAACGCCCGGACGCCGTTGCAGTTGGCAGGCCCGCGCCAGCGCGGAACCCCTGCCGTGCGCGGCGGATTCGCGCGGCACCACGGCGCCGATGCGCTCGAGGAGAGCCGCGTCCTCCACGGCGTCGTTGTACATCAGCGCGTTGCCGAGCGGTTCGCCTCTCGCATCGAGCGCGAGCACGGTCCCGGAAGTGCCGTCGACCGACAGCGCGCCCAGCGTTTCGAGGTCGACCTGCCCGGCCAGGCGCTGCAGGGTCAGTGCGAGCGTCGCTCGCCACACGGCGGGGGAACGCGGGTCCGGCCCGCACTCGGCCATCGCGCTCGCGGCCTGTGCCACGAGTTCGCCGCGGGCATCGAGTGCTGCGGCACGAATCCCGGACGTCCCGACATCGATTCCCAGCGCGAGTCGATCGCCTGGCACTAGGCGCGGGTCTTGTCCAGCGACTGGCGGTGCTGCTCGGCGTCCCAGTCGAGGATCGCGAGCTCCTCCTCGTCGCTGAGGCGTTTCAGGCGCGCCGCCGGGTCGATGCGCATCACCACCTCACCGAAGCATTCGGCCAGCGCCATCGCGGCCTCACTGGCATCGGGCGGGAGCGCGGC
>JBFJWO010000311.1:0-6428 GCA_041623575.1 Gammaproteobacteria bacterium | reverse complement strand
GCCCGCCCGGCGCGCGACGGCGACGAATGACAGGGCTCCTCGGCGCGCTAGGCGTGCTCGCGGTGCTGGTTGCCGCGGTGCTCGTCACCGGCTGGCTGCTGCCCGAGCGGCACGTTGCCCCGGGCCGGGCGGCGTTCAGCGCGGCGCCGGCCGAAGTCTGGCAGGCTGTCAGCGACTACCGGACCCAGGGCGAGTGGCGCGACGACGTGGTCGCCGTCGAGGTCGTGCCCGGCGCGAACGGCCGGACCCTGGTGCGCGAGGTCGATGCCGACGGGGAAACGCTCACCTACGCGATCGTCGAATCCGAGCCGCCGCGCCGGCTGGTGCGGCGCATCGCCGACGAGTCCCTGCCGTTCGGCGGCACCTGGACCTTCGAGATCGAGGCGCTCGACACCGGCAGTTGGCTCACCCTCACCGAGCACGGCGAGGTCTACAACCCGGTGTTCCGGTTCGTGTCCCGATTCGTGCTGGGCCACACGGCGAGCATCGAGCACTACCTTGCCCAGTTGCGGCGCCACCTCGAGCGTGGCGGCGGTTGAGAGCGGGGCGCTATCGCTGCCGCCGGTCGTTGTCGTCGAGACGACGCTTCGCCTCCTGGTGCTGCTTGTAGACCTTGCCCAGCCGGCGGGGCACGCGAATGCATCGGCGGCCGCGGAGTCCGGCGCCCGGCGCCGGTGATCGCGGGCGAGGACTCGATGTGCTTGGCGAAGGCGGCGAGGTGGCGCAGGGTGTTCGTCGACATTGCGCCGGCACGATCCGGCTCCGGATGTCCCGCCTCGGGGCAGGCGCGGTAGAAAAGCACGACGTTGGCGAACGCGTGCAAGGCGAGCAGGCTGCGATCGATATGGCGATTGGCCTTGACGTGGGAAGAGTAGAAGACCCTCGGGTCATCGAAGGTGCTCGGTCGATGGCTGCTCGGGCGATGGCGGGTTTCCGGCAGCACGCCCGCTGACGGGCGCGCCGCGATCATGCGCCGCGCCCGCGCGGGATTTCGATTGCGCGCCCGACGGCCCGGCGTTCGTCCGTCGGATCGCTTTACAGTGGGCTCGCCCGCATCCGGGATGTTGCGCTGCACCACGGCGCGCTCGCACGCCGCGCGCCGGGGCTGCGGCCGGGAATCTGCGACCGGGTCGAGAGAAATCCGGCGCGCACTCGGGTAAGCTGCGCCCATTTCCGGGCAGGAGAAGCCGCCCATGCACAACCGGTGTCGAAACGCTGGCTTCGCGATCCTCGCGGCGCTGGGGACGGTGGCCTCGCCGGTCGCCGCCACGGCGCTTTCCGATCTCGTCGACTCGCTGCAACCGGGCGAGTTTGCCGAATTGCAGTCCAGCGGCTACACGCGCGAGCTGCTCGAGGTTGGCTCGCACACGATCCTCGAATACGCGGCCAAGGGCCTGTGGAACCCGATCGATCGCCGGCTCGATTTCATCGGCGAGGGGCACACGGGCGGGCGCAAGCACATCCGTTACGACGAGGCCACCAATACCTGGAGCGAGCTGCCCGAACCGCCGTATTTCGTCGGCCACTCCTACGACCAGCAGACCATCGATCCGGCCACCGGTGTGATCTACGCCCGCGCGCACAACTCCGCGAGCTTTCGCCGCTACTCCGAGGCGGACGGCTGGGAGAGGTTGCCCACGCCGCCGTTCGACAACTGGCAGGTGGCGGGCGGCCTGGAGTGGTTCCCCGAACTCGGCGGCTTCGTGTTCGTCGACAGCGTCTCCGGCGTGTGGCTGTACGACGTGGCCGCCGAGGAGTGGGAACTGATCGACGAACCGGACCCGATCGGCCCGCTGCACAACTTCGCCGCCTACAATCCCGTGCACGAGGTGATGCTGCTCGGGGGCGGCAACAACAGCACGGCAGTCTACCTGCTCGACAGCGATCGGCGCCTGAAACGCGTGGCCGATTCGCCCAACGGCAACATGCTCGGGCCGAGCCCGTCGCAGGGGCGCATCGTCGCCGACGCGGTGACGGGGGACTATCTCGCCTTTTTCGTGAGCGGCGAGTTCTGGCGCTACGACGTGCGCAGCGACCGCTGGCAGTTCATCGACTCGCACCCGCTCGTCGACCAGTCGCGCGAGTGGTTCAACGCGACCGCCATCGACACCCACGGCGTGGTGCTCTTCATGCTGTGGGACGGTTCGGCGTCGAGCGTCTACGTCTACCGGCACACCGACCAGCTCGCGCCGCCGCCCGACCCGGACGACGGCGGCACCAACACCAACGGCGGCGGCAACGACGACGACGACGGTGAGGGAACGTCCAGCGGCAACGCGCTCGGTTGGCCGCTGCTGGCGGCGATCGTCGCCGCCTGCGGTTTGCGCCGGCGGCGCGGCCGCGCGCAGCGCTGAGCCGCTCCGACGGGCCGGGCGAACCGGCTTTAGTCGCGCAGAAAACGCTTCATCACCTGGGGCGCGACCGCCATCACCAGCGCCAGGCGCAGCACGTGGTGCAGCGCCACGTAGGGCACGAACGCGCCCATGATCAGCGCCATGACATTCATCTCGGCCTGCCCGCCGGGCGAGAAAGCGAGCAGCGCCGCGGCCAGTGGAAAACCGGTGAGGTGCTGCGCCAGGCCCGCGAAGGCGAGTGTCGTGACGATCAGGATGGCGAAGTAGCCGAGCGTCTGCACGATGGTCAGCATCATGGCCCGCAAGCCGACGCCGACGAAGGCACACCCGATCGCCGTGCCGAGCACCAATTGCGCCGCTTTCAGCAACTCGTCGGGCGGACGCGATTCGACCCAGCCGAGCAGGTAGGCAGTCGCGCTCAGGATCATCGGGCCGATGATGGTCGCGCCCGAGATACGCAGCTTGCGCGCACCCCACCAGCCGGCCGCCGCCAGCAACGCCAGGATCAGCATGTCGGCGGGATTCACCGTGGCGAGCGGCGCCGTGATCGATTGCCGCCCGCCGAGGTCCACGCCCGCCTGCCACTCGATCAGGAACGGCACGGTGTAGACGATGAGCAGCACGCGGGTCGTCTGCGTGAGCATCACGCGGTTCACCTGCGCGCCCATCTCTTCGCCGAGAATGGTCATCTCGACGAGGCCGCCGGGGAGCGAGCAGAAGAACGCGGTCGGGCGGTCGTAGCGCAACACCCGCGCGTAGTAGAAGACGCCGCACGCCGCCACCAACGCCACGTGCGGTACTACCAGCGAAAGGCTGAGCACGTACTCGCCGATCTCGTCGACCAGCGCCGGTGTGAACGCGCTGCCGATCGCCAGCCCCAGCACGGCGCGCATGGGGTTGATGAGCGGTTTGGGGCGGGTGACCGGCAAGCGCCGCGCGCGCGTCAGGAGCAGGGTGGCGAGGATGGCGCCGAGCAGCCACGGCATCGGCAGGTCCAGCGCCACGAAGACCTGCACGCCGAGCATGCCCACCGCCAGCGTTGCCAGCGCCGGCAGCGTACGCCGGGCGAGTTCGCGGGCCGCGGGCCAGGGGAGGGCGCGCGTGTTCACTCGCCGTTGCCGCTCGAGGGCGCCGTGCCGCTGGCACGCCAGGGGTTGCGCCGAGCGGCGGCGCGCCGGTGAAGAGCGGGCGTTGTCGGGTGAAACATCGGTGACCCTGTGCGGATGCGCCGCGCCGCGCCGGCAACGGGCGCGGATGCGAAACGTTGCGGGGACGGCACACGGTCGGTCATAGTAAGCCATCTACCTGTCATCATGCTTTCAACCCGACGGTGTTTCGCGGAGACCCGGTGCCGATGAAGATTGCGATTGCCGTTCTCGACGACTACCAGCAGGTCGCGCTGAAGATGGCGGACTGGTCCGCCGTGGCGGCGCGCTGCGACATCACCGTGTTCGATCGCCACCTGGGCGACGAGGACGCGGTCGCCCGGGCGCTGGAGGGATTCGAGATCGTGTGCGTCATGCGCGAGCGCACGCCGTTCACCCGCGAGTTGCTGCAGCGACTGCCCTCGCTGAGCCTGCTGGTCACGACCGGGGCGCGCAACGACTCCATCGACATCGCCGCCGCCAGTGAACTGGGCGTGCTGGTGTGCGGCACGGGTGCCCCGGGCCACGCAGCGTCGGAGCTGACCTGGGCGTTGCTGCTGGCGCTGGCCAAGCGCATCGTCGTCGAGGAGCGCGCCCTGCGCGAGCAGCGCTGGCAAACGGGGCTCGGTCTCGACCTCAAGGGGCGCACGCTCGGTATCCTGGGGCTCGGTCGGCACGGGTCGAACCTCGCGCGCTACGGCGCCGCCTTCGGCATGCCGGTGATCGCCTGGAGTCAGAACCTGACGGGCGAGCGCGCCGCCGAGTGCGGCGCGACCCTGGTCGGGCGCGAGCAGTTGTTCCGGGACGCCGACGTGCTCACCATCCACCTGAAGCTCAGCGAGCGCACCCGCGGGCTGGTCGGCGCCGCCGAGCTGGCGCTGATGAAGCCCACCGCGCTGCTGCTCAATACGTCGCGCGGGCCGATCGTCGACGAGTCGGCGCTGATCGACGCCCTGCGCGAGGGCCGGATCGCGGGCGCCGGGCTGGACGTCTACGACGTCGAGCCGCTGCCGGCGGATCACCCGCTGCGCGACTGCCCAAACACGGTGCTCATG
Organism: Gammaproteobacteria bacterium; assembly: GCA_041623575.1. Lineage (GTDB taxonomy): Bacteria > Pseudomonadota > Gammaproteobacteria > JAHELT01 > JAHELT01 > JAHELT01. The sequence continues at coordinate 1,874 of JBFJWO010000311.1, read as the reverse complement.
CCGCACGTCGGCTACGTCACCGAAGAGACCTACCGGATGTTCTTCGCCGACACGGTCAAGGCGGTGCTGGGCTACCTCGACGGAAAACCGGTGCGGGTGATCGCGCCGTGAGCGGCGCCTCACCGCCTCCCGGCTGAGGCGCCGAAGCCCGGGGCGGCCGGGAGAGCACAGGGCGCTCGCGGCCGTGCGCGAGCCGCGCCGGGCGAGGGCGTGGAGGAGCAGATGGCGATATTTCCGAGACTGGGCGAGCACGCGACCGTCCCCGATATCCTCGCGATGAGCCCGCTCGCCGGCAAGGCGCTGATGGAGTTGCACGAGGCGATCATGCGCGACGACTCGCCGCTGACGCCTGGCGAGCGCGAGTTGATCGCCGCCTACGTGTCGGGGATCAACGACTGTCGCTATTGCCGCGGTGTGCACGTCGCCGCGGCGAATGCGTTCGGGGTATCCGAAAACGCCACCGGGGTCATGTTCGAAGACCTCGACGCCGCGCAGCTCGACGCCCGGCTGCTGCCGATCCTGCGCCTGGCACGCAAGCTCACCGAGTCGCCGGCGGACGTCGACGAGGCGGACGCACAAGCGGTGTTCGACGCCGGCTGGGACGAGCAGGCGTTGCACGACGCCATCATGGTGGTGTGCTGCTTCAACTTCATGAACCGGCTGCTCGAGGCCCACGGCGTGCACGGCAACGAAGCGTTGTTCGCCCAGCGCGGCCCGATGCTGCGCGAGCACGGCTACCTGCCGTTGATCCGTCTGCTCGGCCTGCCGGCGGACGGCGACGGGCGATGACCGCCCGCCCCGGCAATCGGCCGGGCCGCGCTCCGGCACTGGCGGCGCTCGTCGACCTCGAGCGCTATCCCGTCACCGACCCGAACGGCGCCGGCGCCGCACTCGTCGCCGAGTGCCGGCGGCAGCTCGACGCCTTGGCCCTGTGCTGCCTCGAAGGGTTCCTGCGCCCGCAGGCGTTGCGCGACATGCGCGGCGAAGCGGTCCGCGCACAGCCCGCCGCGCGCTGGAAGGAAAGCGAGCGCACCGCCTACAGCTGGCGGGACCTGTCACACCTGCCTGCGCAACACCCGCAACGTACGCTGGCGCGGCATCGCATCGGCACGGTCACCCGGGACCAGCTCGCCGCCGACAGTGCGCTGCTCGCTCTCTACACCGACGATCGGCTGACCGAGTTCGTGCGGCGTTGCCTCGGCTTCTCCACGCTCCATCGCGTGGAGTGCCCGTACCTGTCGCTCAACCTCACGGTCATGGACGAGGGCGCCTGCCTGGGCTGGCACTTCGACACCAACGACGGCGCCGTCTCGCTGTTGCTGCAGTCGGCCCGGGAGGGCGGGGAGTACGAGTACGTGCCCTACATCCGCAGCGACGACGACGAGAACCCTGCCGCCGTGGTGTCGGTGATGAAGGGCGAAGCCGACCGGCGCGTCCTGCGCCCCGGGATCCGCCCGGGCACCTTTTGCCTGTTCAAGGGCAACCGCTCGCTACATCGCGTGACCGAAGTGCGGCGCGGTGCCCCCGATCGGCTGATCGCGCTCTTCTCCTACGACGAGCGGCCCGGCATTCGCTTCGGCGAGCGTACGCTCGAGACCGTGCTGGGGTTCGTGCCGCCACGCGCCTGAGAGAGTTCGGCGGTTGATCTGGCTCATTGTCACGCTGTCTGAATGACCACCAGCGAGGGGCAGTTCGCTCGAGCTGCCCCTCAAGGATTGCACGCCGGGCGATGCGTTCGAGGGGCTGGCTACGTGACTGCGTGCGGGGGGTGCTGCTGGAGCCACTGGGCCGCGTCCGCGATCGCCGTGAAAAAGCGCACCGCCGCGCCGCGGTTGACGGCGGTATCTTCGAACAGCTGGTTGTTGACCTGATGT
>JBFJWO010000310.1:0-6449 GCA_041623575.1 Gammaproteobacteria bacterium | reverse complement strand
GCGCCGACGCGCGGGCCGGCGGCGCCATCCCCGCCAGGCGCTCGGCCAGCGCACGCCGTTGGCCACTCGACAGGGCGGCGATGCGTCGCTCGAACGAGGCCACGTTATTTCACCGCCCCGACCACGGCCATGGAGTCGGACCACCACGCATCGTGCACGTCGTGCGGGACATCGAGCGCCACGGGGCGCTCGATGCGGATGGCGCGGAAGTGGCGGAACAGCAGCCGTTGATGGGCACGGCTCAGGGAGTCGATCTCGTTGGACAGGTAGGTGAACACGCCGCCGTCGACCAGGTGCGCCGCCGCGTGCTCGAAGAAATGCTCGGCGAAGGTGGTGCTCTCGGCGATCTGCTCGATGAACTCGGTCTCGTCCAGCGGGTAGGTGTGGAAGAAGATACCGTCGAAGCGGCCGAGTCCGGGCAGCGTGTCCTGCCACTTGCCGTGCACCAGGCGCAGGTCGGCGTCCGGGTAGTCGGCCCGCCAGCGTTGGTAACGCGCCACCACCGAATCGTTGCACTCGATGATGGTGTGCGAGGCGACCCCGGCCGCCTGGATCATGCCCGCCGACACGCCGCGACCGAAACCGATCTCCAGCACGTCGCCGTGGCGCTGCGTGACCAGCGCCGCCAGCGCGCGCATCAGCGGGATCTGCCAGTCCTCCATGATCTCCGCGTCGGCAAGCTCGGCCTGCGTGCGATCGCCGGCCGGCAGCTGCTCCGAGCCCGGCACGAAACGCCCGGCAAGCGCATCGAGCGCCTGCAGGTTCTCGGCGCACTCGGCGAGTGCCTTGTTCAGCAGCCAGTTGCGCTGCGCGTCGCGCGGCGGGCGGATGAAGCCCTCGTTCTTGATGTCGAGCGTCAGGTCGAAATCGCGCAGGCGCTTGATTCGTCGCGTCATCGCCGCTCCTCGCCGCGCCCGACGGCCTGGCGTTCGATCTCCGCCAGCAGGCGTTCGGCCTGCGCAGCCGGCAACGCATCGAGCGCGCGCGCCAGCGAGGCCGGGTCGTCCTGCGCCACGCCGTCGCCGGCGGCGGCGGGCGAGGCATCGAGCAGCGCCACCGCCGCTTCCGCCACACCCGGGTGGGCGGCCAGCACGGTCTCGATCTCCTCCGGTTCGACGCGGTAGCCGCGCACCTTCAACTGGTTGTCGGCGCGGCCCAGGAACTCGAGCTCGCCGTCCTCGCCGAGGCGCCCGAGATCGCCGGTGCGGTACAGGCGCGCGTGCGGCGAGTCGTCGAAGGGGTCGGGGACGAACCGCTCGGCCGTGCGGGCGTCGTCGCCGAGGTAGCCTTGCGCGACCCCCGCGCCGCCGATGTAGATCTCGCCGCGTTCGCCGGGCGGCAGCGGCTGTCGCCGGTGATCGAGCACGTACAGGGTCGCGTTCGCGATGGCGCGCCCGATACTGACCGCCCCGGCGGCGGCGGACCCGTCGAGGCGCGCGACGCTCGCCCACACCGTGGCCTCGGTCGGCCCGTACTCGTTGTACAAGCAGACCTCCGGCAGCAGTCGGTGATGGCGCTCCGGCAACGCCGGCGGGCAGGCCTCGCCGGCGACGATCACCGCTTTGAGCGAGCGCAGGTCGGCCCGCTCGGCGTACTCCACGATCAGCCCGTGCAGCGACGGGACGCACAGGTAGTGTGAGACGGCGCGCGCGGCGATCAGCGCGGTGAGTTGCCCGAGGTCCTGCTCCTGGCGCGGGCGGGTCAGGACCAGCGTCGCGCCGCAGGCCAGCGCCCAGAAGACGCCGGCCACCGAGCTGTCGGTGGCGAGCGACGACAGCAGCAGGTAACTCGACGGCGGCTCGCGGTAGTAGGCGAGCCGTGCGGCGGTCGAGCACAGCAGGTTGCGGTGGCTCACCACCACCCCCTTGGGGCGCCCGGTGGATCCGGAGGTGTAGATCACGTAGGCCGGTTGCTCCGGGTCGGCCGGCGGCAGCGCGGCCGCGCCGGCCTCGCCCTCGCGCTCGATGCGCGGCCATTCGGCGTCCACGCAAACCACCCGCGCGTCGCTGCCGGGAAGACGATCACGCAGCGACTGCGTGCTCAGCACCAGCAACGGGCCGGGCTGGCCGGCGAGGTCTTCGAGCACCAGGCGAACCCGTTCGGCGGGAAACCCGGGGTCGAGCGGGACGTACGCGCCGCCCGCGCGCAGGATCGCGTGAATCGCGATAATGGCGTCGATCGAGCGTTCCATGAACAATGCCACGCAGACGTCGCGCGTAACACCCTGGCCGCGCAGCCAACCGGCGAGGCACGCGGCGCGGGCGCTGAACTGCGCGTAGCTCAGCTGCTCGCTGTCGGTGGCGACGGCTAGGGCTTGCGCCCGGCGCGCCGCGCTGGCCTCGATGAGTTCGTACACCCCGGCCGCGGCCGGGACGTCCGCCGCCGTGCGGTTCCAGGCCCGCCAGGCCGCCCGCTGCCCGGCGCTGCACAGCGACAGCGTGTCCAGCCCCTGCTCCTGCCCGGCCAGGAATCCCTGCAGCACCGCCTGCACCTGCGCCAGCAGGCGCTGCGCGCCGGCGGGAGCGAAACGCCGCGGGTCGTGCACGGCGATCAACTGCAGGCGCTCGCCCGGTACGGCGAGCAGCGCCAGCGGGTAGTTGCTGTACTCGACATAGGTCTGCTCGACCGCCTCCGGCAGAGCGCTCGCGCCCTGCGCCTGCCCGCCGCCGTGGGCGAAGTTCTCGAACACCACGATGCTGTCGAACAGCGCGGCGCCGGCCGGGAGCTCGCTGGCGCGCTGGATCGCGGCGAGCGAGGTCTGCTCGTGCTCGCGCAACGCCACCTGCGCTGCCTGCACCTCGCGCAACCACTCGCCGAGCGCCGGCGACCCGTCGAGGCGCACCCGCAACGGCAGCGTGTTGATGAACAGACCCACCGTGCGCTCGGCCCCGTCGAGCTCCGGCGCACGCCCGGCCACGGTCACGCCGAACACCACGTCATCGCTGCGCGCACGGCGCGAGAGCACCGTCGCCCAGGCTCCGAGCAACAGCGTGCTGAGCGTGACGCGCGCGGCGCGGGCGAACGCCTCGAGTTCGCCGCTGAGCGCCGCCGGCAGGGTCGAGACGGTGTGCACGGCGCCGGCCTCGTCGCCGCCGTCGGGCGCCGGCGCCCCCGGCTCGTCGCTCGCCCCGATCGGGGTCGGCGTGTCGAAACCCTGCAGCTGGCGGCGGAAGAACTCGATCCCCGGGCCCGGGTCGCGCCGCGCCAGGTAGTCGATGAAGGCGCTGTAACGAGGCGCCTGGGCGAGGCCCGAAGGCTCGCCGCCGGCGGCGTAGCAGTGCGCGACCTCGTCGAGCACGAGGCGCATGGACCAGCCGTCCAGCAACAGGTGGTGAAAAGTCCACAGCAGGCGGTAGTCGGCGCCGCCCGTGCGCACGAGGTGACAGCGCATCAACGGCGCCTCACCGAGCCCGACGCCAGCGGCGCGGTCCTCGCGCAGCAACGTGCGCCAGCGTTCCTCGCATCCCGCTTCGTCGGCATCGCGCCAGTCGAGGTTGTGCCAGGGCAGGGTCACGCGTTCGCGAACGATCTGCAACGGCTGCTCGGCGTGCTCCCAGGTGAACAGCGTGCGCAACGCCGGGTGGCGGGCGACGACCGCGCCCCAGGCACGCTCCAGCAACGCCGCGTCCACCGCGCCATGGTAGCGGCAGCTGTACTGCTGGAGGTAGACGCCGGCGATGCCGCCCTGCAGGTGATGGTAGAGGATGCCTTCCTGCAGGGGCGAGAGCCGGTAGATGGCCTCGATGTTGCGCGCGCTCAAGGCGCTTCCCCGAAGGTGTCCAGCAGGCGGTCGAGTTGCCGCTGATCGAGCCCGGCGCCCGGGAAATCGGACGGCGTGTAGCCGGCGCCCGGCGCGCGCAGGCAATGCGCGACCAGCTCCTCGAGCAGTGCCAGGAAACGGCTCGCTACGCGCTCGATGGTGGCCGTCTCGTGCAGCGCCGTGCTGTAGGTCCAGTCGACCTGCAGGCGGCCCGCGTACACCCCCGCGTTCACCTCGAGCGGGTACGCGCGCGGGCCGCGCGCCCCGAACGCGCCGATCAGCGGGCCCGCCAGGCGCCAGCCGGTATCGCCGCCCAGCGCCTGGTCGAGCTGACCGAAATAGTTGAGCATGACTTGTGCGCGTGGCAGCGCGGCGAGCTGCTCGCGCACCGACGCGTCCGCGCTGAGATAGCGCAACGCACCGAACGCGATCCCGCGATTCGGCACGGCGCGCAGTTGTTCCTTGATCGCGCGCAGCATCCCGCCCGGGTCGGGCGTCCCGGGCGGCAGCGCGAGGGTCACGGGATAGACGCTGGTGAACCAGCCGACCGTGCGCAACAGGTCCAGCCCCGGGCTGACCTCCTCGCGGCCGTGCCCTTCGAGATCGAGGCGCAGTGCGTTGTGGCCGGTCCATTCGCCCAGCGCTCGCACCAGCGACGTGGCCAGCACGTCCGGCACCTGGACCTGGTAGGCGCCCGGCACCTCGTGCAGCAGCGCCGCGGTACGTTCGGCGTCGAGCGTGACGCTGCAGGTCGCCGCCGAGGCCAGGTCGTTGTCGCCGCCGGGGGCATCGAGCGGCAGGTCCGCGAGCGGCGGCTCCGGTCGTGTCCAGTAGGGAATCTCGGCGCGTGCGACCCCACCGTCGGCGTGCGCCTGCAGGGCGCGCGACCAGGTTGCGAGCGACGTGGTCCTCGGCGGCAGGCTCGCCTGCTCACCGCTCGCCAGATGCCGGTAGACGCGCGCGAGGTCTTCGAGCAACACCCACCAGGACACCGCGTCCGTCACCAGGTGATGGGCGAGGAGCAGCACGCGGGTCGGCGTCGCGCCCGCCAGGCAGACGCAGCGCAGCAGAGGACCGCGGGCGAGGTCGAAGGGCTCCGCGGCCAGGCGCTCCGCCGCGGCGGCGCATTGCGCCGCGTTCCACTCGGCGGCATCGACCTGGCGCAGCTCGACGGAGAACGCGCCGGGCTCGGCGACGTGCTGCTGCCAGCCGGCGTCGCCCGCGGCGAAGGTCGCGCGCAGGGCATCGTGGTGATCGAGGAGCGCGTTCAGTGCGCCGGCCAGGTGCGCGGGGTCGAGCGCCGAGTCGATCTCCAGCAGCACCGCCATGTTGTAGTGGCCGGGGTCGGGCAACGCGCGTTCGAAGAACCGCCGCTGGATCGGCGTCAGCGCCACCGCCCCGGTGAGCGGTTCCTGCGACGGTGCGGCCCGGGTCGCGGTCCCGGCCACCGACGCCAGCCCGGCCACCGTCGGGTGCTCGAAGATCTGCTGCGGCGTCAGCGCGAGGCCCCGTTGGCGGGCGCGCGCCACGATCTGGATGTTGAGGATCGAGTCGCCGCCGAGTTCGAAGAAGTTGTCCTGCACGCCGACGCGCGCCACGCCGAGGATCTCGGCCCACACCTCGGCCAGCAGCAGCTCGTTGGGCGAACGCGGCGCGGTGTAGGCGGTGGTCACCTCCGCGCGCGCGTCGTCCGGGGTCGGTAACGCCGCCCGGTCGACCTTGTGATGGGGCGTCTGCGGCAGGGCTTCGAGGCGCACGAAGTGCTTCGGCAGGTACTCCTGCGGCAATCGCCGGGCGAGGAACTCGCGCAGCTCGGCGGGCGCCGGCGCCGGCTCGGCCACGTAGTAGGCCGCCAGCCGCTTGTCGAGGACGCGTAGCTGCTGCAGCTGCGCGCGGTCGTAACCGATCTCGTCGAGCTTGCGCGTTACGGCCTGCTCGTCGATGTGATCGTCGAGCTCTTCGCGCGCGGCGTCGCGCTCCTTGTGCCCCAGGCGCACGTCCCAGCTGTAGGGCAACGCGTAGTTGTGGTAGCCGCGCTCGCGCTTGTGCACGAAGATCCCCGCCTCGTTGATCAGGCAGTTGGTCGAGCGCCCGGTGTCCGAGGGCCGGATCCACGGCGCGCGATCGCGCAGATAGCGCAACATCTCCTCCAGCGTCACGTCGCAGTAGCGGTAGAAATCGACGAACTCGATCTCCTCGAACACGCGGTCGTCGTCGAAGATCCGCACGTCGAGGTTGCGCGAGACCGCGTCGTCCATGCGATGGTAGGCCTTGCGCGCCTCGATAATGGTGCGATCGATCTGCGCCGGGTCGAACACCCGTTGCTTGAACAGGTCCGCCACGCGCGTCTCGAAGATCTGCCCGCGCGACAAGCCGGTCACGATGTAACGCAGGCCGCGCTCGCGCGCCAGGTTCATGCTGAGCGTGTAGATGGTCTTGAAACAGCCGTTGCACACGTTGCTGTGGCGGTTGAGGCTGTCGACGAAGATCGCGTTCATGGCAGGCGTCGTGCCGACCACCAGCTCGAGCCCGAGCGACTCCACCAGGCGGCGCACGTTGGCCTTCGCCCCTTCGGAGATGAAGCCGTTGTCGAGGGTGAACACCAGCGGCGTGAAGCCCAGCTCGACCAGCTGGCAGAGCGCGTAGCTGCTGTCCTTGCCGCCGCTCAGCAGCATCAGGCAGTCCTGGG
>JBFJWO010000309.1:0-6449 GCA_041623575.1 Gammaproteobacteria bacterium | reverse complement strand
GGGCCTCGTCGGTGCCGGCGAAGACGCTGCCCATCATCACCGAGAAGGCGCCGGCGGCGATCGATTTGGCGATGTCGCCCGAGTAGCGTATGCCGCCGTCGGCGATCAGCGGGATGTCCGTGCCCTTGAGCCCTTCGGCCACGTTGGCGATGGCGCTGATCTGGGGCACGCCGACACCGGCCACGATGCGGGTGGTGCAGATCGAGCCCGGCCCGATTCCCACCTTGACCGCGTCCGCGCCCGCCTTGGCCAGATCGCGCGCCGCCTCGGCGGTGGCGATGTTGCCGCCGATCACTTGCACGTCCGGGTAATGCTTCTTGATCCAGGCCACGCGGTCGAGCACGCCGCGGGCGTGACCGTGCGCAGTATCGACCACCAGCACGTCGACGCCCGCCTCGACCAGCGCCGCGACGCGTTCCTCGGTGCCGGTGCCCACGCCGACCGCGGCGCCGACCCGCAGGCGGCCGTGCTCGTCCTTGCAGGCGTTCGGGTTGACCTTGGCCTTCTGGATGTCCTTGACCGTGATCAGTCCGCGCAGCGCGAAATCACCGTTCACCACCAGCACCTTCTCGATGCGGTGCGTGTGCAGGAGCTGCATGACCTCCTCTCGGGGCGCACCCTCGCGAACGGTGACCAGCCGCTCCTTGGGCGTCATCACCGAGGCGATGGTGTCACCGAGCTGGGTGGCGAAACGAAGATCGCGACTGGTGACGATGCCGACCAGCTCCTCGCCCTCGACCACTGGCACGCCGGAGATCCCGTTGGTGGCCATCAGCTCCACCACCTCGGCGATGGTGGTGCCGGGCGGAACCGTGATCGGCTCGCTGATGATCCCCGACTCGAACTTCTTCACCTGGCGGACCTCGGCGGCCTGCTGCCGGGCGTTCATGTTCTTGTGCACGATGCCGATGCCGCCCTCCTGCGCCAGCGAGATCGCCAGCCGCGACTCGGTCACGGTGTCCATGGCGGCCGACACCAGCGGGATGGCGAGTCGAATGCCACGCGTCAGCTGGGTGCCGAGATCGACCTCGTTGGGCAGGATCTCGCTGCGCGCCGGCAGGAGTAGCACGTCATCGAAGGTGAGGGCATCTTGGACGATTCGCATGGCAGGTTCCCGGGCTTGCCAGGCCTCACGCCTGGCCGAAGGTTTAACGGGCCATTATAGAGAATGGGCCGCGCGCGGGTAAATTCGCGGCTCGCCGCAAACCCAGCTAACTGCCTGATTTACGGGGCTCGAAGGCGCCGCGGGCCCGTGTGCCGGGCTCCGGCGGGCGGACCGGCGGGGGGCGGCGGCTCAGAAGAACTCGCGCACCGCCGCGCAGACGCGCTCGACCTGGGGCGCGTCGAGGTCAGGATAGATCGGCAGCGAGAAGGTCTCGGTGCACAGCTGCTCGACCACCGGCAGATCGCCCGGCCGGGCGCCGAGATCGCGGTAGACCTCCTGCAGGTGCATGCCGAGCGGATAGCACTGGGCGGTGGGGACGCCGCGCTCGCCCAGGTGCGCGCGCAGCGCATCGCGCCGCCCGCCGGTGACGCGGACGGTGTAGAGGTTGAAGGCGTGCCGGCCCCCGGGCGGGCGCTGCGGCAGAATCAGGTCGAGGTCCCGCAGGCGCTCGCCGTAGGCGTCGGCCACGGCGTTGCGGCGCGCGATCGCGTCCTCCACCGAGCGCAGCTTGATGCGCAGCAGCGCCGCCTGGATCTCGTCGAGACGGCTGTTGTAGCCGAGTTCGTCGTGCAGGAACGGCGCGCTCGCTCCATGGTTGCGCAGCTTGCGCAGGTGCGCGGCAAGTCCCTCGTCGCTGGTGAAGACCATGCCGCCGTCGCCGTAGCAGCCGAGCACCTTGGTCGGGTAGAAGCTGGTCGCGCCGGCGGTGCCGATCGACCCCACCTTGCGTCCGGCGTGCTCGGCACCGAAGGCCTGGGCTAGATCCTCGACCACGGCGAGCCCGCGCGTGCCGGCAAGATCCATGATCGCACCCATGTCCGCCGGACAGCCAAAGATGTGCACCGGGAGAATCGCACGGGTGCGCTCGGTGAGCTTTCGCTCGACGCTCGCCGGGTCGATGTTGAAGCTGACCGGGTCGAGGTCGGCGAACACCGGTCGCGCGCCGACCACGGAAATCGCCTCGGCGCTGGCGAAGAAGGTGAACGGCGAGGTGATGACCTCGTCGCCGGGTCCGATGCCGAGCGCGCGCAGCGAAAGGATCAGGGCATCGGTTCCATTGGCGACCGCCACGGCCTGCCCCACGCCGACGTAGGCGGCGATCTCCTCCTCGAGCGCGCGCACGTTCGGGCCCAGGATCCAGCCCCCGCTCGCGCCCGTGGAACCGATCATGTCGAACCACTCTTGCCGCAGGCCCGCGAATTCTCCGGTCAGGTCCAGGTAGGGGACCGGTGCGTCACGCTCGCTCATGTTCCGATCGCCTCCTTCACCAGCATGGCCACGCGCAAGGCCTCCTGCCCGGTCGCGCCATCGACCAGCGGCTTGCCGCCCTCGCGGACGGTACGGGCGAAATCCTCGAGCTCGGCATCGAGCGGCTGGCGGGGCTCGATCGCCACCTGCTCGCGCGCGATCTCCGGCCACTCGCCCTCCTTGGCCGCGGGCGTCGCGGACACCGTCTCGATCTGCTGGTCGATGAAATTGAGCGCCTCATAGCGGTGCTCCTCGAACACGCGTATGCGGCGCAGGCGCTTACTGGAGACGCGGCTGGCGGTGACGTTGGCCACGCAGCCGTTCTCGAACTCCAGCCGAGCATTGGCGATGTCGACGTGATTGGTCAGCACCGGCAAGCCCATGGCGGAGATGCTGCGCAGCTTCGAGCCCACCAGCGCCATGATGATGTCGATGTCGTGAATCATGAGATCGGTGATCACGTCCACGTCGGTAGCGCGGGCGACAAATTCACCAAGCCGATGCGCCTCGATGAAGCGCGGCTTCGCGATCCGGTCGGCAAGGGCCATGACACCGGCGTTGTAACGCTCCAGGTGCCCGATCTGCAGCACCGCGCCGGACTCGCCCGCCAGGCAGATGATCTCCTCACCCTGCTCTAACGTGGAGGCGATCGGCTTCTCCAGCAGCATGTGGATGCCGCGCTGCAGAAACGGTCGCGCCACCTCGAGATGCAACGACGTCGGCACCACAACGCTGACGGCATCGACCTGGTCGATGAGCTGCGCGATGTCAGTGTAGGCGGGGCAGTTGCACTCGGCGGCGACGGCCGCGGCGGTGTCCGCGTCGACGTCCACCACGCCCATCAGCTCGATCGCCTCCATCCGGGCGTAGATGCGCGCGTGGATCTTCCCCAGGTAACCGACACCCACTACGCCGACACGCATCTTCTTGCTCATTGCTGCGCGATTCCTTCCCGAAGCCCGGGTGATCGAGGTCTCTCGGCGGCGCGCCGTCGGTCATATGCTCGCGCGCCGAGCGGGCTCTTCGCGAGGGCCAGTGGCGCCGGTGGCACCAGTGCCGAACCTAGGGTAAAGTCACCTTGGTGGGTGCGTGATTAGACCACAGTTGACCAGCCACATAAACCACCGTTGAAGAGGGATTGGCGACGATGGCGCCCTACCAGCACATGCTACTGGCGCTGGACTTTTCGCCCGACAGCGAATTCATAGGCAACCGCGCCCTCGAGATCGCGCGGCTCACGGGGGCAAAGACGACCCTCGTGCACGTCGTCGAGCACGTGCCGCTCGATCTTTCGAACGACCTGATGCTCACCCAGCCGCTGGACGTCGATGCCGAACTGCTGGAAGACGCGCGCAACAGGCTCGCGGAACTGGCGCAGACACTGGGTCTCGACGACGCCGAGCGGCGCGTCGAACTGGGCTCGACCAAGGGCGAGATCCTGCGCCTGGCCGAGGAGTGCGGCGCCGACCTGATCGTCGTCGGCAGCCACGGGCGTCACGGGCTGGCCCTGTTGCTCGGATCCACGGCCAACGCGGTGCTGCACGGCGCGAAGTGCGACGTGCTAGCCATCCGCGTGCCCGACGCCTGAGCGCAACCGGAAACCGCGCCGTAGACCGGCGCACGCGAGAACCTTGTCATGGCCCTGTTCGAGTCGGTGCGCAACTACTACGAGCAGCTGGTGTTCGCCAAGATTCGCGAAACGCTGGGTGAAGGCTATTTCGGGCACGAGGACCGCTTCCTCGAGGCGGTCGCCTGCGCCGCGCTCAATCAGCTGCCGGCGCGCTATCTGCGCGAGGACCTCGGCGCCGGCCCGCAGCTCTCCCAGAGCGAGCGCGAATCGATGGAGCTGGCCGTGTACAACGCCGTGCAGAACGCGATCGACGTCGTGCGGCAGCATTCAGAGGGCGTGGGCCGCGAGCTCGGCCGCGCGGGCGACTGAGACCCGCGCGGGTCAGCGCCGAGGCAAAGCGTCTTGCCCCCGCTCCGCGGCGAATGACCCGCATACTCGCGGCCGACGTCGGTGGGACGACTTCCCGCCTGATGATCGCGCGGCGCGCAGCAACCGGCCTCACGGTAGTGCACGAGGCCCTGCACACGAACGATGACTTTTCCTCCTTCGGCGAGCTGCTCGATCACTTCCTGCGCGCGGCAGAGCCGGGCGAGCCACCCGCCGAGCGCGCCTGCCTGGCGGTGGCGGGCCCGGTCGACGCCGCGAGCGCCGCGCTGACCAACCGTGACTGGCGGGTGCGCGCGGCCGAGGTGCGCCAGCGCACCGGCATAGAGCGGGTGCAGCTGATCAACGACTTCGTTGCCGTCGCCCACGGGCTCGACGCGCTGGCCGCGAGCGACCTCGAGATCCTGCAGGCGGGCGAACCGTCCCGCGATGGCCTGCGCGTCGCGCTCGGTGCCGGCACCGGCCTGGGCGTGGCCCTGTCCTTGCCGAGGGAGCACGGCGCCCGGGTGTTCGCCTCCGAGGGGGGGCACACCGACTTCGGCCCCGGCGACGCACCGGAGGCCGAGCTGTGGGCGAGCCTGCGCGAGGAGTTCGGCCACGTGTCCTGGGAGCGCTTGGTGAGCGGCGCGGGCCTGGAGTACATCTACCGCCGGCTCGCCGGCTCGGCCGCGCCGAGCGCCGCGCAAGTCAGCCGCGCTGCCCTGGAGGGCAAGGATCCGCACGCCGTCGAGGCGCTTGCGCGCTATTGCCGGCTCTACGGGGCGCAAGCGGGCAACGTCGCCCTCACCGTGCTGCCGCGCGGCGGCGTCTACGTCGCCGGCGGCATAGCACCCAAGGTGCTGATCGGCACCTTTCGGGCGCGCTTCCTGGAAGGCTTTCTCGACAAGGGCCGAATGCGCGGGCTGCTGCAGACGATACCGCTGCACCTGGTCGTGAACGAGCGCGTCGGCCTGCTCGGCGCGGCGCTCGCCGCGGGTTGAGCGCGGGAACTTTGGCGCGCGGCGCCACTCCACATGCTGTAGCCGAAAGCGGGGGAACGAGCGATGGACGCCAAGACCCACCTCATCGACGTCGACGTGGTCACCGAGTACCTGGACGAGCATTCCGAGCCGGATGAGGAGCGCTTCGTGTTCGCCTACACGATCACCATGCGCAACCGCGGCGAAGTGCCGGCGCGGCTGCTGACGCGCCGCTGGCTAATCACCGACGCCGACGGCAGCGTCCAGGAGGTGTTCGGCGAAGGGGTGGTCGGCGAGCACCCCTACCTCAAGCCGGGCGAGGGCTTCCGTTACACCAGCTCGGCGATGATTCGCACCCCGGTCGGCAGCATGCAGGGTAGCTACCAGATGATCGGCGACGACGGCGTGACCTTCGACGCCCCGATCAATCCCTTCCGCCTCGCCGTACCCCACACCCTGCACTAATCGCAGCCCCGCGGGCCCGGTCGCTACCGGCCCCGCGCGGTGCCGCTATACTGGGCGCCCCTTCCGCAGTGCCGGGAACGCCAGTGGCCGTCTATGCAATTGGCGACGTGCAGGGTTGCTACGACGAGCTGCGGGCGCTGCTCGATGCCCTTGGCTTCGATCCCGAGCGCGACCGCCTCTGGCTGACCGGCGACCTGGTCAACCGGGGCAGCCAATCCCTGGAGGTGCTGCGCTTCGTGCGCGGGCTGGGCGAGCGCGCGCAGGTGGTATTGGGCAATCACGACCTGCACCTTCTGGCCATCGCCGCCGGCGTGCGCCCGCCGCGCCGCAAGGACCACCTGGAGCCTGTGCTGCAGGCACCGGATCGCGAGGAGTTGCTCGACTGGCTGCGCGCCCGCCCGCTGCTGCACAGCGACGCCACACTCGGCTGGGCGCTCGTGCACGCGGGACTGCCGCCGCAGTGGGATCTCGCCGAGGCCTGCGCCCGGGCCGCCGAGCTCGAAGCGGTGCTGCGCGGCGAGGAGCACGACGCCTTCTTCCGCAACATGTACGGTGACGGGCCGGCGCTGTGGAGCGCGAAGCTCAGCGGCTGGAAGCGGCTGCGCTACATCACCAACTGTTTCACGCGCCTGCGCTTCTGCGACGCCAAGGGCCGGCT